>JAUIFW010000088.1 GCA_030430105.1 bacterium
TTGAGATACCCTTGCTCTATGTAGTAGGATACCGCGACATTTCCTTTCCGTTTGCTCATCTTTGAACGGTCCTCATTGAGAATCATTGGCATATGCGCAAATTTTGGTGCTTCCCATCCCATGGCTTCAAAGAGAAACTGGTGCTTTGGTAGGGAAGGAAGCCACTCTTCTGAACGGAAAATATGGCTGGTCTCCATATCATGGTCGTCGACCATGGCTGCTAAGTGGTAAGTGGACAGTCCATCTGACTTGAGGAGAATACAATCATCTAAATCCTTTACAGGGAACCTGACTTTTCCTCGTACCATATCTTCACAGATCATGTCTCCATCTAGAGGCATGCGAAGTCTGATGGTGTACTCTTTTCCTTCTTCTAGGTATTGCTGTACTTTTTCAGGCTCGAGATCTCTATACCTTCGGTCGTAATGAGGTGGAAGCCCTCGTGCTTCTTGCTGCTTTCGCATCTCGTCGAGTTCTTCTTTGGTCGCGAAACAGTAGTATGCGTGACCTCGCTCAACGAGTTCTTTCGCTACTGCTTGATGGCGTTCTTTTCTCTCTGATTGTATGTATGGTGCGTGTGGTCCTCCAATATCTGGCCCTTCATCGTACATCATGCCTGACCAACGGATAGAATTGAGAAGGTCCTGCTGCGAATCTTCTACAAACCTGGTGGTGTCTGTATCCTCAATACGAAGGAAAAAATCTCCGTCATGCTTTTTTGCAAAAAGGTAGCAGTAGATGACGTTGCGGAGTCCACCGATGTGTAAATACCCCGTTGGGCTTGGGGCAAACCGTACGCGAACCTTATTCATACCAAGAGTAAATTCATAGATCCTGCCTATACTAGCAAACTGAGGGAAGGTGTAAAAGGATTCTTCGCCTCCGGCAAACCCTTTTTTTGCCCGGCTTTGACGAGGTGGGCTCAGGCCATGTAGTATGGGTTTCGATTACTTTCTGCTCCTATCTATGTTTCAGGACCACATAGAGAAGCTCAAGGGCATGCTCGCATCCAAGTCTTCTGGATCGAAGACGCGCTTTCGAGGTCGTATGCGCAAGGTGGCTGGGCACCATTCTTCTGTGTTGGTACTTGATATCGGTACGGAGACCGTGAAGGCCCTCGCTTGCGATGTCGATCATGATAAGGGTAAGGTAGAGGTACTCGGTGTTGGCCGTGTTCGGCAGCGACTGGGGGATATGCGAAGTGGCGGAGTTATTGATATGGAGAATGTCGCGGAAAATGTACAGGCTGCTATGGAGGAGGCAGAAGCGAATGCTGGTATGGAAACTGAGCAGGTGATCGTGGGGATAGCAGGAGAATTGGTGAAGGGAACGACCCTTACGATCGAGTACTTTCGAGAGGATCCTACGCAGACTATGTCATTGCAGGAGCTTCGGCATGTGGTGCACAAGGTGCAATGGAAGGCGTATGAGATGGCGAGAAGAGAACTTTCAGATGAGATTGGCTACAATGAGGTGGAAATCAAGCTTGTGCATACAGCGATTGTGGATGTGCGCATAGATGGCTATACGGTTTCCAATCCTATTGGATTTACAGGAAAAAATGTGCAGATGAGTATTTTCAATGCGTTTGCTCCCTTGGTGCATTATCAAAGTATTGTGGATATTGCGCGGGGAGTGGGTAAGGAGCTACTGAGTGTGGTAGTGGAGCCCTTTGCTGTTTCAAAGGCGCGGGATATGGAGGATGGCGGAGATGTAAGTGCGATTTATGTGGATATTGGTGGTGGGACGACGGATGTGGCTTTGATTGTTAATGGTGGGATTGTGGGTACCAAGATGTTTGCCCTTGGAGGGCGAGTATTTACCAAGCGTTTGGCAAAACACTTTCATATACCATTTGCGGAAGCGGAGAAACTGAAATTGGAATATTCGAAAAAGAAACTGCGAGGTGAAAAGCGAGAGAAGATTCAGGAACTGATCGTCGCCGATGTGGAGACTTGGTTAGAGGGCTTGCACTTTACACTTTCTGCTTATGAGCAGAAGGAATTTTTCCCGACAAGAATGTATATATCCGGCGGAGGAAGTCTTTTACCAGAGCTGAAAAAGGCACTAGAGAAGAAGAATTGGTATAAGGGGCTTCGTTTTGTGAAGCGACCACAGGTTGCGTACGTGGAGCCTGAGCATATGGGTGCTGTGGAGGATAAGACGAAAAAGCTCGATAGTCCTCAGGATATCACACCTCTTGGGCTTGCGCACATGGCGCTTGAGCTGGCTGGGGAGGATAGGATTTTGACAAAGGTGCTCAAACAAGTTACACGAGTTATAGCTTCGTAACGAGTTACGAAGCTATAACTCCAAATAGCAAATAACAAATTTCAGATAGCAAATGACAAATGTATAGAGATATTTGTTATCTGTCATTTGCTATCTGAAATTTGTCGTCTGGCCTCTTTTTGCTTCCAAAGCAAAAAGAGGCATTGGGTAATGCCGCCTTTTTGTTTTTGTTTTCGTAGGGAGCAAAACGGCTACCCCAGAAACAAGTTGTGATCTGACCAGGATCTGACTGTTCTCAACTGCACTTCGGTACCATTATCTTCCCATGGCCCAGGGGTCTCTTTGGTGAGTAGTATGCCGACAGACATTCTACCGAAGTTGAAGGTTGTCGCCCATAGATACTCAGAATTGGCTGGCGGGAGAAAGGGTAGTCACACCTATCCCCCATATCTGCGAAGTAGAGATGAGAAAGGGAGGTTTTTATGTGGCTCCATCTCTGCTCTCGACTTCATAGTATAGTAGCAAATTTTAGGGAAAATTGCAAGAATCTTTTGTGTGTTTTCTATTCTCTGTGAGGGGAGCAATATATGAGTCCTAAAGCTCCTTTCAGCCTGCAAATATACAGGTTTTCTGGTATACTTAGTAGATAGCACTTTCTTACGGTAGATGCCTCGAAACCCAGAAGCTGCAGCTAGTCCAGACGGAAATGTGCAGGCAAGTTGCGCCGAAGGGGTTACAGGATCGGTGCAATCTGCTCAAATCCTAATGGGGGATGGATCGGTACGCTTGCTTGAATTCAATTTTCCTGAGCTGACTTTACAAGCGGAAGACGGAAGCGTGCAAACCTTTACTGATGTCACAATTTTAGGGCTTGGTCCAGACGATATAAAAACGGAGTGGTAAGCGTTTAGCGGTGGATCAATTGTAATTTAATCTAAA
>JAUIFW010000008.1 GCA_030430105.1 bacterium
CACGAGGACTTGGCCCAGCCAAAAAGATACTTGGTCCTTCACCCTTTTCCATAAAATAATATACAATCTTCATTTGTTTTCTCCTTACATGTATTCAATTTGCCCTAAAATACCAGTATTCTTTGATATTCCACAATCTATTCTGTACGAAAATAGAAGTACATGTGAGTAATCTGAGACCTGCCTTACTTTTTTAAACAATCTGTACAGGAAAAAAGACCGCAACCGCGGCCTTTTTTGAGATACTCTACCTAAGTACTGCATCCCAATTTTGTATCTGAATTTGCATATGAGGAGCCACTCTTGGCACCTCCCCAAAGAAACAGTTTGGCACGGATTTTGTCTCTGGCTGTATTTCTTCAAGTGTCTCCGTGTGGATGCAGCGAAGTTGCTGCTCTCGAAGCATGAGCGCTGCTCGTAGGCGCATTTTGGTATGCGCGACCCTTTGACCATAACTCTCTTCCTTGGTCTCCGGAAATGCCATGTTTTCATCTACACTAATTATCACTTTTGCATTCCCATTGAGTGCTGAGACAAAAAGTTTCATGCGCTCCTGCCACTGATCCTTTGAGCATCCTAGCAAGACTTTTCCATGGACGAGGATCAATTTATTGCCAAGCAACGAGTTTCCCCCTTTCCAAATATGCCAGAAGTACTCCGGGTACTTCTTTTTATAATATTCAAGCTCCGACTTCGAAGCTCCCATCAGTAATATCTTCATAGAGATACCCTCCGCTTTTTTTGAAACATACCCCTGCTTTACTCTTTGTCAATATCCTCCTCGTCCCCAGGGAGCTCCAGCGCAAAGTAATCAATATGAGGAAGCTGCCCGCCAATAATCCCTTCTAGATCCCCGTACATCCCGGATGTATTCGTAACCACGCGCTCAATCTGTTTCTCTCTCCTTGCCCAGTGCTTCTGGAAAGCGCGCTTTTCCGCATCGAGATCTTCCTTCATGGTGCTAAAGGCTGAGACAATGCTCTCCACACGATTCTTGAACTGCGCACCAGACAAATAATCATAGAGGATCTGCATCTTTTCATCTCTTCCCTCAAAGGAGCTTTTTACTCGATGCACCTCAAGCAAGGTGCGCCTCATCATGTGTGCGAAAGCAATGGCATAGTTGTATGCAACCACCCAGACACCATCAATCTCACCGAAACTTGTGATACCCTCTGGCATGGCAGTCGTAGTGAGTATACAAATATCTGCCTTTGCCTGCGCCTGATCATCTTTGAGCTTCTTCACCCATTCCTTGTTCCACGCCTTGGTGCTCTTAGATTCCCAGAGGATGGTACCTGCATTTTGCCCAGACACCGTGTTGACCTGGTGCACGAGGTCCGCTCCGCGGATACCTGTCGCAACATCCTCAAGTACGTCCATAGGAAAGGCCATAGAAAGGGATGCTTTCAGGTCCTCCTCCTGCGCATCTCCCTGGAGCTGCATGGATCCTTGCTCACTCTTTCTCTTTAGCTCGTCGATGGTTTTTTTCAGTTGGAGCACCTGCTGATCCTTTTCCATCATCTTCCTCTTTGCTTCCTCCTCCAACTTTATCTGAAGCTCCTTTTCATAGAGTTCCTGAGACTTCTTCATTGTCTCCTCTAGCTGCTTTTTTTCCGCATCGAGCTTTCGCTGCATCTCTACTTCCGCATGTTTTGCCTTTTCCTCCAACAGTCTCTTCTCCTTGCGTAGCGCCAACTCTTCCTGCTGCATTTTTTCCAACCTCTTCTCTCGCTCCTTATTTTGCTCCTCCAGATCCTTTAGCTTCGTGTCCATCTCACCCTTTACTTTCTCCTGAGCCTTCTCCTGCGCTACCTTCCATAGCTTTATTTTTTCCTGTTCCAATTTCTTCTCCATATCCTCAGCAAAATTTTTCTGAGAAGCTTCTAGCTCCTGCTTTTCCTTCAAAAGCGCCTGCTCTTTTACGGCAAACTCCTTCGTGTACTTTTCCTTCATCTGCTTTTCCAGACGCTCTGAAAGCGCCTTGGTCATCTCGATCTGACTGCCACACTCTGTACACTGAATGGTATCCATGAATTTAGGAAAGAAGCTAGTACTTACCTACGTACCATGGAAGGTGTTTTTATAGCAAGGTGAATCAGAGATCCTGCTCCACGAAAGGTTGGAATATACGCATCCTTTCACTCGCCAGCACAAAGTTGTCTGCAAGCACTGCAGCCACACTCTCCGACAAAGCCTCCTTCACCTCGTCAATTAATCCTGCGGAAAAGCCTCCTACAAAATCATCACCCCAGCGCTCCGCAAGCCCTTGCATAGCTCGAAGAAGCTCAAGCGCTCCCTCCTTATCCTCCTCGTCTATGAGTTGCCGTACCTCTACATAATAGGACGCCAGCTCCCTGCGGTACTCCGTATCATTTGCCAGCACACCTTCGCGCTCAATAATTCGCTCTACCTCCTCTGCACTAGGAGTTGGCAATGATGTATCGACTTCTTCCCCTGCGTCTCTCCCTCCCCACCAAATAAAGCCTATGATTAATAGAATACCCAGACCTCCGAAAGCCAAAAATAGTACAAGCTGTTTGCGTCTACTATCCATAAGGAATGATCAATGAAAGAAAAAAGGCCACTCTTTGGGTAAAGAGTAGGACCTTTTCAACCAAAGTGGAAGAAAAGTCCTTTCCCAGCTTCGGTTTTTGTTTTTGGACGGCACATCCTTGATTGCTCACTGCCTCACTCCGGTACTATAATATCCCATAGCCCAGGGGTTGCCTTGGTGAAGGCAACAAGCGGAGAAATGAGTTCAAGAACAAATTTTTCTACAGGATACCTTCGGCGGTGGTGAGGCAAGTAGGGGTGCCAAACCCTACTCTCGCAAAGCAGTAAGAAGTGTGGAGAGTTTCGTGTTACTCGTGGGTTTCTCTGGAAACTACCCACGCTTCTTACGACTTATATAGTCTCTAGTTGTAAAGGATCAGAAGAAGCAGTTGGATTGAGATGGGCGCCCTATCTCGTGTGTTGTGTTCTTTGCCTTTTGTGTTTGGCGTTGTGTTTTTATTTTTTCTGTTCTTCAGAAGATCTTTTTTCTTTGATCTTCGTTACATAGTACCCCTGGCGAATCAAAAGTCAAAGTAATATCTAATACATAATTATTAATTATGTTTTTGTACTATTTCTTAACTTGATGGAAGCGCTTCTTTCCAACACACTGGTCCCTCAGATATTCTCATGATTTTTTCATATTCATCCTTTGAAACAGGCATCACAGACAACCTCGACTGCGTCACTAGCTTCATATTGGCCAACTCTGACGTAGCCTTGATCTGGGCTAAGGTCACAGGATGCTTTACACGCTTAAGTGGCTCTATATCCACAACAACCCAGCGTTCATCCTCTGTGGTGGGGTCCTGATAAAACTCCCGGACTACCTTCGCCACACCAACAACCTCCTTGTCTTTCACACTATGGTATATAAGCACGAGATCCCCCTCCTTCATCTCCTTCATGTTATTGCGAGCCTGGTAATTGCGAACGCCATCCCAATGATCTCTCCCTAGTTTCTCTAAGTCCTGATAGCTATAAGCACCAGGCTCTGTTTTCATTAGCCAGTAGTTCATGCTTCTTTGGTTATAAATCTAGGCTCTAGGTGGTACCCCTCGATCTCCACGCCAGACTCACAAAATACCCCCTTATATGGCAGGTCCACCTCCATCTCTTCCTTTCCTCCTATAGGAAGACTTGCACATTCGCAACTACTCCCATCTATAATCACCCCCTCCTTCACATGCACATGCTCCGCGATTACCGAATCAGCAACCCTTGCGTGATCCTCGATGGTAACACCTTCAAATAAACACACATTCTCCAGCTCTACTCCACCACCTACCTTACAATTCGCCCCTATGACAACATTGTTCCCTATGAATGCTGTGTCATCTACCTCTGCTGTCTTATCAACCCGATACTTTGTATCTGCTTGTTCCAAGAAAAATGCCTGGATCCTAAGGATATCCCATGGGTAGCTCACAGGATGCCAATACTCATCAAGCGGAATCACCTCTAGAGACGCATGCTTCTCAATGAGGTAATTCACAAAGTCAACGACCTCATACTCTCCTCTTGCGGACTCTGTCAGTGCGTACTCAAAAATCTCTGGGGAAAACTTGAACGCGTTGATATTTGCTAAGTGACTTATGGGTTCCGCCGGCTTCTCCACCAATTTTACCGGACGATCCCCCTCCATGAGGAACACCCCAAACCTACTTGGGTCCTCCACTTCTGCCACAAGCGCAGCGTGATCTTTAGTACTTGCAATAAGCTTTTGAATATCTCTTGGGTGGTACATATCATCACCATTGAGTACCAAGAACGGACCATCTAACTCCTCCTTCAAGAGCGCTACCGCAGACCCCGTACCGTTCACCTGCTCCTGTTTCACAAATCTGACAGGCAAATCTGGATACTGCGCCCTTACATACTCCTCAACCATCTCAGCCTTGTACCCTACAATGATAATCATCTCCTCAACAAGAGGACCTATACCTTCTATCGTGTACCCAAGGATGGGCTTCCCAAGAATAGGCAATAGGGGCTTGGGCTGTGACAAGGTCAACGGATAGGTCCGCGTACTCTTACCCGCAGCCATCAAAATGCACTTCATAGACTAGATCAAAATTCAGTACCCCTAGAGTAGGTATCTCGCATACCCTTGTAAAGGCCAGCCTGTGGTATAATGGTGTGATAGCCTAACAACACCTGTGAAGATCGAAACGCTCAAAGCAAGACAGATTCTAGACTCCAGAGGCACCCCTACCGTTGCTGCTACCGCAACCCATGGAGATATCTCTGCAACCGTCCGCGTTCCCTCTGGAGCCTCGACAGGAAGTCACGAAGCTCTAGAACTTAGAGATGGCGACCCATCCTACTACTTTGGCAAAAGTGTGCGAAAAGCTGTGCACAATATACAGGCTCTTTTTGATGCGGTGCGGCACCTTGATATGGAAGACCTCTCCAATCTCGATCAAACGATGATAGAGCTCGACGGCACAGCAAACAAGTCTACCTATGGAGCCAACGCCATACTTGCAATCTCCATGGCCAGCGTTGCCCTCCATGCTGCAGCTACGCACCTACCACTCTACAGCGTCATTCACAGGCACTATCAGGACCTCGGTGGTACAAGAGCCCCGAGCCTTCCAACCCCCATGTGTAACGTCATAAATGGCGGTAAGCATGCTTCAAGTGGCCTTTCTATACAGGAGTTCATGCTGATACCGAATCAAGCTCCGTACCCCGAGCAGCTTCGGATGTGCGCAGAAACCTTTCATACATTGAAAGACATTCTTCATGACCGTGGCCTCAGCACGGCTGTTGGAGACGAAGGTGGTTTTGCTCCCCCACTACAAGATTCTAAAGAAGTATTTGAACTCCTTACTCTTGCAGTCAAAGAAGCTGGATATGAGGCATCACTATCCTTTGCGATAGATGCAGCAGCGAACGAGTTTTATACGGATGGTAGCTACCTCCTCGATGGTACGAAGTATTCCACTCTTGAGCTTGTGGAATATATGAAGCAACTTCAGGAGGCATATCCCATTGTCTCTCTCGAGGACCCCTTTCAGGAGGATGACTGGGAGGGATTTTCCCTTCTCACGAAAGCAATAGGTGACAATCGCATGATTGTCGGCGACGACCTCTTTGTTACACAAACCCCTAGACTTCGAAAAGGTCTAGAACAAGGTGCTTGCAATAGTATTCTGATTAAACTCAATCAGGTAGGAAGTGTATCCGAGACACTTACTACCATCGTAGAGGCACAGCACGCAGGATTTGAAACAATTATCTCCCACCGTAGTGGCGAAACCTCAGATACCTTCATCGCAGACCTTGCGGTGGCCACAGGCTCCAGATTCATCAAAACTGGCTCTATGAGTCGATCAGAGAGACTAGCGAAGTACAACAGACTCCTGGAAATTCACGAAGAACTTACTGCTTCTTAAAGACGAAGAGTGCTCTATGGGAGCGAATTGCCTTGTCTCTTAGAAGAAAGTCCCGATCTACAAAGAAGTCTACAAATCGCTCTGGATCATAGATATGCACATCTAGAAGCCGTATTCGCTCAGGCTTCATAAAATGTAGGGTTTCCCTTCGGTAGGTTGCCTTCACATTTTCTAACATCTGAAAATAGAACCGCACGCCAAAGGCACCTGTGGGAGCCGCATCAAAGGACTCTAGCATGATCTTCCCGTGTTCTTTTGTAATCCCAATACGAGTAAGCGGCCACATGAGGTAATTCATGAGCGTCTCGTTTTCTAGCCACGACAAATACTTTTTGAAACGTTTCAAATCATCAGACTTGGATATCCCAGTACGCAAACTTGCCTCGACAATCAACAGCTCATTGTGCTTGAGCATATTGTAAAAGGAATCTACTGCAGCTGTCTGAGAAAGGTTTCCAATTGTGTTATCATAGAACAAGAAAATTCGCTCATCGTATTCTTCCGTAAGCGCATCAAGCTCTCTTGTAAACCTACTCGTCATAAAATCTCCCAGAACGAGCTTCACCTCAAAATTTACCCCCTTGAGCGTTTCCTCCGAAAGCTTGAGCATGGCATGAGAAGAATCTACTGCGATATAGGTATAGTCACCATCCGCATTGAGCTTCTCCATAACATAGCGCTCTATACTAGAGTCTCCACAGCCAATACTAATAAAGGCAGTCCTCCTTCCCTTTGAGGTATGGGTCTGCAGGAAACTTGCCAAGTCATCTTTCGTCGGACGCTCATCGCCTGTATAGCTCAAACTACTCTTAATCGCCTTATAATACGTCGTCGCATTTTCATCAAAATACAGGAACTTCTGGTCAAGAACCCTTTTCTTTAAGCCTGTAAGAAACTCCTCTTGAAACCGAACTGAATCGGATAGGATGCGATATTCCATAGTGCTTAGGCGGTGCTAAAATGGCTAAACTTAAACTTCATTACTTCCTCTCCCTCATGCAGATATACCTTTTGAAACTTGAACCGCACGCGGAAACTTTTGCCATCACTGTGAATGGAGATGATTTTCGTGGACTGACAAAATTCCGTATTGGAGCATAGCTGCTCGTATCTTGTCAGATCACTGAGCTCCCACACCACATTGTGACTACAGGAATACACCTCATGGTAAAACTCTCGATTGAGGTTGGTAAAGGAATACCCAAATAGCAAGTCTTCCAGCTGTTTTGATGTGGTTACCCCTTCTCTCTCTATCACTTGTTGTAAGCGGATAGATGCATCTTGCAGGGTGCATGAACCGTCTTTGCACAAAATTAACTTGAGGGGTAGATATACAGCCTGCGTCTCAAAGGAAATGCGCATCTGTTTTTCATCTCTAAATTTATCGATGGACTGCAGGTTATTTTCCCTATCTGCCAGCTTTAGTAAAAGACACCTAACATCCTTCATCCCACCAAAGAGCAACTTGTCGATGTGTGAAGAGCACTCCTTATCAATACCCCAGAAGGTACACTCTGTCTTGGTGACAGAATCCACAATAAAACCAACTTCATTTCCAAAGACCTGGTAGATCTCCTTCATACAGATGGTGTCACAGTCCTCTACCACATCATGAAGTAGCGCTGCAATCGTAAGTACGGAATCTTGAAACCTCTCTTCCAACATGACCGCGACCTCCATGGGGTGAATCACATATGGTTTCCCTGAAGAGGATCGTACCTGCCCCTCATGACCTCGCTTTGCATATTCAATAGCCGTGCTCAAAAGCTCCTTTTCAGAAGGTGTATGGTGCTCAAAGAGCTGGCGTAGCTGACGTTCTACAGCTTGAGGCATAGGGATGGCTAGTCGTGTTGGGTATACTACCACAAATACCTGATCGTACAATAAATTTTTTCGTTTCTTCCTGTCATTATGTGGCGTACTAATTTTTCATGATCGTATGATCCTACGTTTACAGCCAAATTTGCGTACTGAAGACCCTGCAAATAGTTCTGGATATATCTGGGGGAAGCCTGCACAGGATAGTGAGATTCTTAAAAATTTGCCCACCTGGCACACTCATTCCCTGAAACCAGATACTCTTGTCGCTGAACGATGGATGGTCAGTGATGATCCCACCCATGGGAGCGTTACTACTGAGGGTGACCTACTTAAGGACCTCTTTTCCCAGCAGCCCGCATGGTTCTTTTCCAAGGAGCATCTAGAGGCGTTTGGCCCCTCTCTTCACACCATCATGAAGCACCTAGATACCCATTCCCACGCTCTGCGAGGTAGCCTTTCTGTGCAAATTCATCCAAAGCCTGGACATCCAACCCGCCCCTCTAAGCCTGAAATGTGGCTTGGACTTGGCAATGCATCTGTCTATATGGGATGGAAAGAAGATATGACAGAAGAATCAATTCGCGCTCACGTAGCAGCAGGGACGATTACCGAAGCTATGCATTGTATCGACCTGCGAGATGATGCCCTTCTTGTGCCAGGGGGAACTCCGCATGCAATACGCTTTGATAGTTCTTTGTACGAATGGTCAAAAGCACCGGACAACCAAGGAAGTTCTTCGCTCAAGGATGCTACTGTCGCTCTCTATGATCGCACAGATGGAAAGCAAGCGCGTCCTGGTAAAGAAGATATGGAAGGGTCCCTGGAGGTGCTTGCCCATGCTGAGAGTCTACGCGCTGTGGATCCTAAGCAGTTCTATACCCTTGAGGAGGAAACCCATGCGACGGATACCGCCACGTTTACACAGGTATTTTCGACTCCAGAGCTCCTTGTCCATAGGATCGACCTTCGAGGACCACACACCCTTACCCTAGACCGGGGTCTTCCTTGCTTTTTAGAACGTGGATCACTCTCTATTGAGCACAACGGATCCACCTATACCTTTGAACAGGGTGAGGACTTTTTCCTCCCCTATGGGCTACAGAGCGTGATGCTTTCTCCTCTAAACGAGAGTGAGGCACGGCTTTGGACCTGGGTACGTCCTCTATAGCTTGTCTTTCGTTCTTGGAGTGCTACGCTTTCGCTGTTTTGTCCTCTACTACTCTGTATGATTCTTGATCTTCTTCAGGCTGGCTTCCTTGGAATCGTCCAAGGATTTACAGAATTTCTTCCGGTCAGCTCCTCTGCTCACCTCAAGATACTTCCCTTTCTTCTTGGGTGGGAGACACCTGGCCTGGTCTTCGATACATCCCTCCACCTGGGTACTAGCGCAGCACTCCTTGTCTTTTTTTGGAAGGACTTCTGGTCTATGATTCGCTGCTGGCTTGCTCCGAAAACCATAGCATCCAAGGAGGAGCTCAAACAATCCCGCACGCTTTCCCTAGGCATTGTTTTAGGAATTATACCCGTGGCAGTAATTGGCCTCCTATTTGAGTCATCTATCGAGACGTTTTTTGCACAAGAAAACCTTGGGAACACCATGTGGATCATCGCCACCGCATTGATTGTTGTTGGTTTACTTATTGTTTTGGGAGACCGCTATATTCCAGCGCGAAAAAAACTCACCACCTTTTCCCTTGTGGATGCACTGGTAGTTGGGTGTTTCCAAGTACTTGCCCTCATCCCTGGAGTTTCTAGATCGGGTTCCACTATCTTAGGAGGACTTGTTCGGGGTCTTGACCGAGAAGGCGCAGCCCGCTTCTCTTTCCTTCTTGGAACTCCCGTGATTATCCTCGCAGGTTTATTTAAGCTCAAGGACCTCGCAGTTATCACACTCACTCCGGAACTCCTTGCCTACTTTGGTGTCGGCGTACTCTTCTCTGCATTATCAGGATACTTGGTGATTACCTACTTCTTAGCATTTTTGAAAAAACATGGCTTTGAAGTCTTTGCGGGATACCGCAGCATCTTGGCTTTCCTCCTTCTTATCCTTGTCTACCTATAGAAAGCGCGTATAGTGGTGTGGATCTATTATCTATTACTCTCCTATGAGCACACCACTGCAAGAGCGCGAGGACAGACTTCGTAAGCTCGAGGCGATCAAGGAAATGGGGGTTCACCCCTACCCGGAGCGGTTTTCAAAGACCCATATGACTTCGGACCTAAAGAAGCTGGATGCCAGTTTCGATAAGGACCTTGAGGAACTTAAGGAGAAGAAACCTGAGACCTATACATTGGCTGGGCGCATGACCATGTACCGTGCCCATGGGAAGCTATCCTTTGCTCATCTGTTGGACGAGGATGGGAAAATCCAACTTGCTATCATGCAGGACGTGATCGGAAAGGATCAATACAAGTTTGTGCAAAAGAAGCTCGATATTGGTGACTTTATCGGCGTATCTGGTGATTTGTTTGTGACGAAGCACGGGGAGCGCACACTGCTTGTTACCAGTCTCACTTTTCTAGGAAAAGCACTACGGCCACTTCCTGAAAAATGGCATGGTTTGAAGGATCGAGAGAAATTGTACAGACAACGCTATCTCGACCTCATCTCCAACCAGGAGACTATGGAGCGATTCAAGATGCGTTCTAAGTTTGTAAAGTCCCTTCGAGAGTTTTATTGGAAGGAAGGATTTTATGAGGTGGAAACTTCTACACTGATGCACACAGCTACTGGAGCTGCTGCTGCGCCCTATGAGACGCACAACAATGCGCTTGATTTGGATGTGGTGCTTCGTATTTCACACGAACTTCCTCTCAAGACTCTTATTGTAGGAGGATTTGAAAAAGTATTTGAAATAGGAAAGGTGTTTCGAAATGAAGGGGCTGATCCTTCTCACCTTCCAGAACATACCCATGTGGAGCACTATGCTGCCTACTGGAATTTTGAGGATAATATCAAGTTCACAGAGCGGATGTTTGACCACCTCTTTGAGGCACTTGGTCTTCCAAAGGAAATTCCCTTTATGGATCGTGAGGGAAATAAAAAGATCATCGACTTCTCTACTCCTTGGGCACGAATTGACTATGTAGAACTTTTTAAGAAGGATGGTGTTGATATTTTGACGATCACCCTTGATGAGGCGAAGCAAATGGCAAAGGATAAAGGTCTTCGTATTGAGGGTATCGACCACATGGGACTTACGACAGTGATCGACCATATCTACAAGAAGCTCTACCGACCGCATATCATCAACCCTTCTATCGTCTACAACTACCCACTGCAAATGCAGCCGCTTGCTCGGCAGAACGATGAGGATCCACGACTGGTTGATCAGTTCCAACTTGTGATTAATACATGGGAAGTGCTGAAAGCATACTCAGAGCTTGTAGACCCACTTGAGCAGCGAGCTCGATTCGTGGACCAAGCAGAGGCGAAAGCCGCTGGAGACGAAGAAGCGATGGATATGGAGGAGGATTACCTACTTGCTATGGAATACGGTATGCCGCCAATCTCTGGTTGGGGTATGGGAATTGATAGGATTGTGACGCTTCTGGCGGGACAGGATAATTTGAGGGATATGGTGTTTTTCCCGCTTATGAAACCAGAGAGTAAGGCGTAGCCTTACTCTCTGGTTTCCAGATGCCAAATGGCAAATATCAAATGACAGATTTCAAAGAACGTATATTTGAAATTTGATACCTGAAATTTGTCATTTGTAATTTTGGACGCGTTAGCGTCCCACCTTCCATCCTTTCTGCACCTTCACACTCAGCTCGAGGTATACTTTCCTCCCAAACATTCCCTCTAACTCTTCCCTCGCCTTCTTTCCTATTTTTACAAGCATCGATCCACCTTTTCCAATGAGGATACCCTTTTGTGACTCTCGTTCTACGAGGAGATCAGCGTACACGTGTACTACCTTGGGGTTCGTTTCGTCATCTATGTCTTGTACTTCTACCTGTATACTGTGAGGAATTTCCTTGTGAACACTGAGCATTGCCTTTTCTCGGATAGTTTCAGACACAAGGAACTCTAGTGCCTGATCCGTTGTCATATCCTCTGGATAGAGGAATGGATGTTCTGGGAGCTCTGCGCACAGATCCTCTACCATCTCATCCACATTATGATCCTTGAGCGCTGAGATGTAGTGTTCCTTCACCTGAGGAAGCTCTTTCAACTTCTCTTTATATATCATGGAGTTCTGCACCACATGATTGTCTTTGATATCTACCTTGTTGTACGCCACGTGAATCGGCTTTTTTTGCTTCTTGAGCATTTCCAGGATCACCTCCTCTTCCTTTCCAAAAGGCCTTGAAATATCAAGTAGATAGAGCACCATGTCCGCCTCTTCAATAGCTCCCTCCGCCTGTTTGTTGAGAATCTTGTTATACGCTCTCGCACTCTCATGCAGCCCTGGTGTATCCAAAAACACCGCCTGGCAATCATCCTTTGTGTAGATTCCCTTAA
The DNA here is from genome assembly GCA_030430105.1 of bacterium. Next base: position 12,247 of record JAUIFW010000008.1, read on the forward strand.
TGGTGTTTCTGGTGGTTTGCGGTATGTGACTCACAATCGCAATCTTTTTTCCACAGATGCGATTCATGAGGGTGGACTTTCCTGTATTTGGCCTTCCAATGAGGGCAATAAATCCTGACTTTTGCATGCTTACGTTGCGTCTAAAATTAAATTCGGCTCACAATTGAGGTCACAAAGGCCTCTAAACGGCTACGAAGCATTGCTTGTTTTGAGTGTTTTGTAAAGAGCGTGCTTACACGTTCCTCCAGGTTTTCTGTCTTTCCAAGCTCCTCAAGTACGTATTCTGCTGGAATTCCAAAGAGTTCTTCAAAGGTAACAGGATCCACCGGTGTTGTGATCTTTGGCTCCGTGTAATAGTCGCTGGATTCTTCGTAGCTTCCTCCCATAGTCACGATAACCCCATCCTCCTCAAAGGTTTCTTGCTCCATCCGTACGGCAAGCTTCTGAATTAGCCACTCCTTGGTCGTCGAGTCCACCTGCATTGAGAAGGCCTCTATGAGACGCTTCCAGAGCTCCGCATCCTCTCTCACACCCTGCTTCATAGCATAGGTGTTTACAGGTTGCCCAGAGATCTCCGCCGCCTTTGGAAGGAACTCCATAAGCTGATCACTATCGAGATGTACCGTAAAATGTGCCTCATCTCCCTCTCGTATCATACCAATCAGCACAAACGGATCCTCCGTGTGACGTAGATGCTGCTCTAGCACCTCTACCATCACCTCCCAGATATCCATTTCCTCCTCAAGTATCTCCTTTTCATCCATTTCAAACGGAACAGTTACCCACACCCCTTCAAGGAATACCTCAGCCTCCTCTACCATATCCGTCACTGCCATACGAACCATCACATCTCCCTCTATATCCTCAAGACGAATATCCTCAAATACAAAAGAGAACCCTTCCATATCTAGGACCATACGTATTCTCACATAGAGCTTCAGATCCATGGAGATATCGCTCATATCGTCTTGCACAGAGAGTGTCATGGTTGTCTCAACCTGCTCCTCTACGGCTTCAAAGGTATCCATACTTCCAAGTAGCTTCCCTTCGGAATCCACCTCGAGCATGAGCCCAACAGTACCGAAACTAGGGTCAATTACCTCAAGAGCTAGTTCCCCGAGAGACTCCGTCTCAACAGACTGCCATCCATACCTACCCTGCGCACGCAGGAGGGAGAGAAAAAGCTTCTCCTCCTCGAGAAGCGCTCTTGTCACTTCATTCTTTTCTCCTGTAAGCCTGGACAATTGAGACTCCTCAAATCTATCCTCTCCAGCCTCTGCAGCAGCCATCGCTCTCGCGATATATCGTACAGCATCTGCTCTGGTCAACTCAGCAGCCATGGCCTCCTGTGTATCGAGCTCTCCTTTATTTACAATCCCATGGCTAATTGCAGCCATGTAATAATAGTCGTACCAATTCTCAGATGGCAGCTGGCTGTAGCGAGTAAGATCGTAGTGAAAGAACTCCGCGAGAATCTTCAGTGCTTCTGCATAATTCACGGTATTTCCTCCATGGAAATTTCCGTCTTCATAGCCGTTGATGTAGTACTGATCGTATGCCCAGCACACGTTCTGTGCGAACCATTCTCCATCCACATCCTCCAAACAAGAGGTGTCGTACTCCTCAAGACTTCCTGATACCGCTGCCCGAACGAGCATGGTAACAAACTCTGCTCGATTTACAGATCGCTCTAGTTCAAAACCGCTCTCTGTTCCTTTTAGGACACCTCGTCCCTCTAGTAGCATTGCTTCATTCGTTGCAGCGCTGGCAATTCCTCCTGTCAAACATGCTAGGAGTGATAGGGATGTAATGATCTTTTTCATAGAAATATTCATCAATAGTGAGTATATGGTACTAGAAAATTTTTCTGCGTAAAGTCATGAATAACTTAACTGCTTCGGCCCTGGTAATAGACGCTCCTGGATCAAATATTCGTACGTCATCTTTTACAAACCCTTCAAGATCCAAATCCTCTACACCTGTATAGACGTACTTCGCAAACCATTCGAGGATGCTTACATCTGGAAAATATACATAGGTGAAGCTAGGATTGAGAGCTTTCCATGCGCTAAAGCGCTGATCGATAGAGAGATTTGATAATGCTGTCCCCCGATCCACAGCACCTTCCTGCACGATCTTTAGTGCCTCTACACGCATGATGGTTTGCCCAGGCCTGAAGGACCCATCTGGATACCCCTCAATCATTTCCTCTGCAAAGGCTGTCTGTAAGTACGGAACATACCATGCGCTCGCCTCCACATCTGAAAATGGCAAGACCGCCTCTTTTGCAGCTACCTGGAAGGCAACAATCACAAGCTTGGTAACCTCTGCCCTCGAGATAGGGCTATCCGGCTCGAAAATACCTGGGCGCCTTCCCTCTACGATACAAAGGATTCTCGCTTCTTCGATGTACGACTCTCCCCAATGCCCCTCAATATCTGTAAATGGCTCTGCGGGGTTACAGTCATTCCCTCCCAAACTTCCATCCGTACTTCCTGTCGTACTACCCGCACTTGTTCCCGATGTACTATCTGTAGTTCCTGTCGTCGTATCCCCTGATGTGGAGGCACCTGTCGAGCCGTCCCCTGCTCCCGTAGCTGACCCGTCACTTGCCCCCGTACTCGTCGCATCGCTTGATCCATCTATGGTCCCATCTGACGTCCCTGCAATAAGTCCTGTGAGCAATCCCCCTACTGTTGATGAGGTTGCTCCCGAAGTGTCACCCGACGTTGACGCTGCTGGCTGTAGTGGGCCTCCAGGGGCAAACACTCCGAGTTTAACTACCTGCACCTCCATATCAGCTACAGCAGGTCGTGCCTCCTTCTCCACCCCTTCCAGCTCTTGCCAAGTTCCTCGATGTACATACAAGCCACCTCGCTCAAAGTCTTCCTCAGGTACTACTTGATTGAGATGAACCACAATATCAAAGGACTCTAGCATCTCCATTACCACCTGATTACTTCCAGGTACAATAGCGAGCACCTCATAGGCAACATCTGTGTAAGGAACAAAATTTGTGGCTGCATAGGCTCCTTCAAAGGGAACCTCACGAAGAATAAAGACCGTTCCAAGCGGCGCATGATCCCGCGGCCCAAAAAACTCAAAGTATCCATCGGGTGAGACCAATCGAATTTCTTCCGAATCATCAGCAGGGGGCACGCCGTCTCCAGGCGCTTCGTGTACGACCGTACCATCTGGATAGCGAATTGTGTGAAGCAGTACTTGCCCTGCTAGGTTGTACTCCCAGATTTCTGTACGTATCCTACGCTCCGCCCCGTCAAAGAAATCTTCCGTAACACGCCGCCCTGTATTGAGCTGCTCCTCTGAGCGTTCCACACGTTCCTCTTCTATCGTGATAACAAGGGGGCGCTTCACGATCCCCGGTGTCTCTAGTGCACTATAGGACGTACCTTCTTCCACATAGTCCTCGTCAAACCCAAGAAACCTTGCCACCTCCAATTCTAAACTCATTCGAGTCACACCCTCTTGGGGGATAAATTTCACCGCCATAAGCTCTTCACCAGCTACTATTTCCCCCGTCTGTTTCTCCACAAGGAAAAATATCTCACCTGTCTCTTCTCCATCCTCATCAACGACCACAGTGGAAACATCACTATCCACCACATAGCTACTAGATCTCACATAATACGGGTTTCCTTCTGCAACCTGTACATGCTCAGGGTTGTATGTGAGAATACCTGCCATAGCAGTAACCTCCGTGCCTGCCTTTGGTGTTGCTCTCATGAATACAAAGAGCTCTCCATCCCTTAGAATATTGTCACTCGTGAGTTTTACTCCCTCCCACACTCGCACCTGGTCTTTCCCATCTACTTCCACGGTCTGGGGTATGTATAGGCCACTATCAATAAAGTCGTACCAGATATCTCCAAAGAGAATATCTGACTGGAGCACACCTACGACACTCACAAACCCCACAATCACCCCTACCACTCCTGCCCAAATCCATTGTTTCATTAGTTTCATTGCTTTCATGAGGATTTGAGTGAAGCAATAAGTGTATCAACATTTCCATGTACTGATTCTACGAGCGAGCTGTACTCAGACTCTCTTCCCTCGTACTGCCCCTCTTGTTTCCCTCGCTTCATAAGTAGATAGTCCTCAAGACTAGAACCACTTCCATCCCTATCCACATCCTGTTGATACCAAGCTGGCAGAACTTTGAAAGATAGTGTTCGATCCAAGGTCTCCGTCTCTATATCCATGGTATATGGACCAAGAGGCAACCACGTAACCCCGTGCTCGAGCTTGAGTGCATCTACCAAAGCCACCAAGGTTACCTGCTCTGTAAAGCTAAATTCTGGAAGAACCCAGCTACCCTGCCGCCCTTCTACAGTCACCTCAGCACTTCCTAGGGCCTGAATATCACTTGGCGTATCAAAAAGCACATCACCAGTTACTTCCGTTGCATAGGTAACGGTGACGAGGAGTACTGTCATACTTAGGAGGATGGCTGCGCGCATAAGTGTTTAAGTCTTGAGGCTTAGGGCCTGGGTATTTGAGTCTTGTCTATCTATTTATTATACCATGTTTTATGGCCAAAAGATAGATGGGAAGCCGCTATTCGCTGTGATACCATGCTGCAAAAAAGGCCCCGAAGGGCCTTTTCTTTACGCTTATAGCCTGATTACTACTCCAGCTCAGATACTAACTGTACCACCTTGGATACTTCCGCCCTAGTCATGTTATCACCTGCGTAGAAGTTTCCATCTGCCTTACCTCCGATGATTCCGTTCTTCACGGCGAAGCTTACGAAGTGTGAGAACCATAGCCCCTCACTGACATCTGCTAGCCCCGCATTGGTATCATCATCGTTGTTTTGCGCGACGATCTCATTAAGGAGGTCAGTAGAAGATACCTTCTTGGCAGCACCTAGGATGATCTTCAAGGCCTCTGCCCTGTTGACGAAATCAAAGGGTCTAAAGCTTCCATCAGGATACCCTTCTACAATACCTCGGCGTGCCGCCTCTTCCACATATTGGGTAAACCACTGCTCCTTCGTCACATCTGGGAAGATTGTT
>JAUIFW010000009.1 GCA_030430105.1 bacterium
TGAGGGGGCAAATCCTAAGCTCGCTGGTGAACTGAAGGTGCCTGGTTTCTCTACCTATCTACACCCATGGGGTGAAGGATTTTTACTGGGGCTTGGAAAGGATGCGGATATTAACAAGTTTGGTTCTGTAGAGGCGCAGGGGGTAAAGCTCTCTCTTTTTGATGTGCGTGATCCGGCAAACCCTACAGAAGTGGATGCTGTAATAATTGAGGGAGGCGCGACAGAAAGCATTGCTCTTTACAATCATAAGGCATTTTTACCAATGCCTTCGAAAGGGCGAGTAGCCTTTCCCGTGAGAGAGGGTGAGGATTGGCGAGATATGTGGAATGGGGCGTATGTATACGAGGTAAAGGAAGAGGGCATTGAGCTTTCTGGAAAACTGGTCCTTGCAAGTAAAGAAGATCTAGGGAAAGAGGAAGAAGTGCCAGTAGAAGAGTCTATTGTGACGGAGCTAGATGCAGAGATGGAGTCTGAGTCGGAGGAGATTGTTGCTGAGCCCATCGCGGTAGATGAGCCAATGGAAGTGGAGCGCATGATTGCTCCAAGAGAAGAGTACAACGAGGAGAATGCTAGGATAGATCGCATTCTGTACATAGAGGATACCTTCTATGCACTAGGGGAGGAAAGCTACGGAGATACTATACTTGGAATCTTTGGGGAGGAGCCGTATGAGGAAGTGATGAGAATAGAGTTGTAAGAGTAAAACAGCGAGCATGGCTCGCTGTTTTTGTTTGGCGAAAGAGTTGGTTACTGATCACTCATCACTATTCACTCTTCAATGATCAACGGAACAATATCGAGCGATCGGCATATGGTAGAAGGACAGCCCAGTGAACAGTGATGAGTGATCAGTGAATAGTAAATAGTGAACCCCTTGTCTAACAAAAAAAGTGGAGAAGTATCTTCTCCACTTTTTTAAAATTTTCCTTTTTTTCCTATTCAAGCAATGCTCCGAACTTCGCTTTCATTTGAAGGATCACTTTAGCGATCTCTGCACGGTTGAGCGAGTCACCTGGGCGGAAGGTTCCCTTATCATCATCTCCAGAGACAACATCTTTTTCATATGCATATTCTATAGCATCTGCAAATGGTGTAGAGGAGTTTACATCTGCGAAACTGTAGGATGCATAGCTAGGTGCGCTTATCCCATATGCTTCAAGCATCATTTGGATCAATTCCCCTCGAGTAAGTGGGCGGTCGAGAAAGAGAGCCGTGTCATCAACAATGGAAAGACCAAGCATCTCTGCACGCCGCACATACCCTTCAGACCAATGGTTGATAGCTTGAGTAAGTTCAGGTGTAGAGTCTGCAGGCTGGTGCCCAACGCTTCCCAAAACAATTTTGAGAGCCTCAGCAACGCTTACCTTATTTCCTGGTCGGAACTCCCCAAGTGGCTTGCCAGCTTCATCCTTGTATCCAGAGACAGCTCCTTCCCTCGAGAGGGTATGCACAAAGGAAGTGTACCAGCTATTTTCAGAGACATCCTTGAATGGCATGAGGCCTGTCTCAACCTGTTGTTTCTGAGAGGCTTCTTGCAGAGTGGTAAGTTTTGCATGGAGAGCTTCGAGCTCTGTAGTCTTTTCTGAAAACGTCATTCCTCCTACTTCGCCAAGGTAGCTACGTATTGCAGTCAGTAGGTCATTAACTGACGTTCCCATGAGCATGCGCTCACGAAGTCTCTCAAACAACTTATCCGCCATAGCCTGTTGGTTGTCGGAAAGGAAATCTTTTATCTGCATATAGCTAGCTTCCAGGTTCGCAATACGTCGAAGCTGGGAGATATAGGTAGGAAGTAAGAAGTTCACATTCTGCTCACTCATGATGCTAGAGAGCTTGAGGACTCGGTACATATTTTCCTCGCTAAGCTCAGAGAGTTCTGTATGTGAAGCTTTGCTCAGTGCCTTCAGGTATCGATAGAGCAGCTTTCTCTCATGATGTGTAAACTTCTTGAAGAGGTTTCGCAGTCGAGATCGCTTCTCCTCTGTGTATACTCCTGTAGGGAGAAGATCCTCTGGCAACTCTCCTTCTTCTAAGCTGCTGTCGAGTTTTGCTTCCTCAGAGAAGAGCATCTCTACAGAATCATCGATGCTTCGCAATTTCTTCTTGAGAAGTGCAGGCATTGCTTTGAGCTGCCTCAGATCAAAGCTTGTGAGGTCCTCTTTCGTGAGTCGCTCAACATCTTCCTTACCAAGAATAAGGAGGAGCTTCGGATCTTTTTTATCTCCTTGAAACCCATAACGATCTTTGAATGCCTTAAGACGAATTTCTTCAGGAGATTCATTGTCGTCATATGGCTCAAAGTCCTCTCGTTCCGGCGTATCTGAGGAGTCATCAATATCACGGGTATCTTTGGTGATCTCTTCGCCAGTGAAAGGATCCACATGCGTTTCTTCGCCGCTACTAGTGAGGATCTGTTGCCTTGTAAACTTTACCTTATACCCATCACCTGCATCTACTTCGTAGTACTTGTTGTCGACAAAGTAACCCAGGTCCTTGGCAATGCGGATACCGGATTCTGTCTCAAACACGACCTCCTGCTGGTCCTTGGTAGGGAACATACGAAGGTAAACACCATCATAGTTAGAGACAATGTCTGAATTGAAGGCTATAGATTCTCCTTCTAGACTTCCAACTCGATCAGCTTCTTCTCGAAACCAAAGTGTGCGTAGTACTTCCATCTTCCCATCCTCTAGTGTGATAGAACCATCCCACATCTCAGACTCTCTGTCGTTTGGAACGGTATCATCCACATCACCCCAGCTCACCACAATCCGCGCTTCGTTCACATAACGAAACTCCTCACCATGGGATTCTGGAAAGGGAGTAATAAAAAAACCTAGCAGTAAGGTTACTATCGCGAGTAATTGTATACGAGACACGTTAGCCATAGAGCTCGAGTGTTAGAAAACAAAGAGTAATTGAACACAAATACTATACGCCACTGAGCCACAAGCTCAAGAAATGAGGGGAAACGGTAGCAATTTTCACTTGTCACTAATTACTTTTCAATTCTCACAACAAAAAGCCCCGCCAAGGGCGGGACCAAAATTATTAATTATTCATTAATAATTTCTCATTAATAATTCAACTCGCCAGAGGCGAGTTGCCTAAAACGGTACGTCTTCAATAGAAATCTCATCCTCCTCAATTCCTGCAGCCACAGGTGCCGCATTCTTCTTTACTTCAGACACACCAGCATTCATCCCTGCAGAAGCTCCGCTACCAGGCATACCTCCCGCATTACCACGGTCGAGCATAATCATGTTGTCTGCAACAATCTCAGTTCTATAATGCTTCGTTCCGCTCTGATCTTCCCAGTTTCGAGTCTGGAGTCGTCCCTCGAGGAACACCTTCTTACCCTTTTGGCAGTATTGGCTGATGATCTCAGCGAGCTTCCCCCAGGCTACGCAGTTGTGGAACTCTGCCTGCGACTGCTTCTGGCCAGTGTTGTCTGTCCAGGTGCGGTTTGTCGCGATGGAGAAGGAAACCACATTCTGCCCGCTTGGAGTCTGCCGAAGCTCTGGGTCCTGTGTGAGGTTCCCAATAAGTTGTGCTCGGTTCAAATCCATAAGGCGATTGGTTAGGTACATATCTATAGGAAGTATAGGCACGGGAGAGTATGGAATCAACAACGTTTACCAAAAACCGTTGTTGCGTACGCACAACAAAGCAGGCGATCCGCCAAAGGCGGGAGCCTACTATTTGACATTTGAAATCTGTCATCTGAAATTTGAGTCGCCGCAGGCGACTACACCCCTTCTTCCTGCTGCTTCAAAAGATCCTCCGGATTCGTCGTCACCACCTGCTTCTCTGAATACGAAGCAATGATCTGCAGGGCAACATGCCGATTTCCAGCAAAGAACAGCCCTTGTCCCACACCAGAGTTGAGGAGTAGGTATTTCTCACCTTCCGTAAGGTTAAATATCTTGGCCAATGGCTCCACCGCGGCAGGTGACTGCTTGAGGAGAAGCTGCATCGAGGAGTTCGTCACAATCGGCTTTCCATACTTCGACTTCACGAAGTCTTCCACGTCCTGCGTGATTGTAGTTACGCCGAGATAGTACTTACGAGCACGCTTGGCGAGTCCAAACATAAATCGAGCACTATCCTCATTTTGCATCATGATCCACGCTTCATCCACCACAAGTAGACGCTTTTTGAGCTGCGACCGAACAATCGTCCAGATGTAGTCAATCAGGATATACATGGCAATAGGCCTGAGCGTCTCCTCCAAGTCTCGGATGTTGAAGACCACCAAGCCCTTCTTGAGGTCAATATTCGTAGGCTGGTTAAAGAGTCCTGCAAAGGTTCCTTCCGTATACTTCTGCAGTCGCTCCGCGATAGACTCAGCTCCCTTGGTATTTTTCAGAACGTTTACAAAATCCTCCATAGTTGGCACCTCCTTCTCCTGAGGCTTCTCCGTATCCATGGTGATACCCTTGAGTGCATAGGTATCGAGGAGAGATCGGTCTACGAGAGACTCTTCCTCTGCGGAAAGACTTCCAAGCATCAGCTTCACCATACCCGTAAGGGAAATGATATTTGCTCTGAGTATCTCCCCTGGCTGCTCCGTCTCCGCATTTACCGCCTGAGGAAGGTCAAAGGGGTTGATACGTTGATCAGAGTTGAGTGATACGTTGAGGTAGGTTCCACCTACTGTAGTACAAAGGTTTTGATACTCATTTTCCGGATCGATCACAAGGACATCTGTTCCTTGCATCATACTTCGTAGGATCTCGAGCTTCACGGCAAAGGATTTACCAGCACCAGAGGTCGCGAAGATCACAGAGTTCGCATTTGGCAGTTTAAAACGATCGAAGATCACAAGACTATCATTGTGTCGATTCACCCCATAGAGAATTCCCTCATTGGTCGTGAGGTCAGAAGAGGTGAAGGGGAAGCTAGAGCTCAGCGGCCCCGTATTCATGCTACGGTTAATCCCAAGCTCATCCACGCCGAGTGGAATCGTCGACTTCCACGCATGTTCCATCTGAAGTCGCGCTGGCTTGGAGAGCACAAGACGTCCACCGAGTATACTTTGCGCCTGCTTTGCCACCTGCTGCAATTTCTTCTTATCGTCCGCATACACCGTGTAGTAGAGAGAGTACTCAAAGAATTTCTCCGTACCTCGCTGCAAACTATCTCGAAGCTCCTCCGCATCCTGATACGCTGCCTCGAGCGCAGGGTCTCGCGTCAATCCCTTGTCCTGATTCATATGAATCTGCGCGCTCAACTGTGTCACCTTTCCTCGTAGGAATTTCATAATCTTCCCTGACTCAATAGGATAGACGTACATGGAAATATCCATGGTACTATCTAGGTTGATGAGTGGTGAGAGCCAGTTGGAGTCAATATACCGTGGGTAGTTATAGACAAAGAAGGTCTGGGAATACATCCCAGAAATCTGCACCGTATCGAAATCCGCGACATAACTATCCGGTGCGATAATATGTTTGATGGAGGTAATTCCAGTCTGATAGATCTGCTGCGCCTCCTTGATCATCTTCCGCTCTCCCTCAGTCAGTCGCTGCTTTGCATCCTTGGGAGTTTCCTTAGTTCGCTCTTCCTCTGTCATCTCCTTGGTAGGAGCATCCATCTTCTTCGTTGCTTCCTTCTCTATATTTGGAAGTTCAGGTGTTTTCGTTTGTTTCTTTGGAGAGTCTTTCAAGTTCAAAACTTCCAAAAACCAGTCAAAGGGTCCACGCTTTGGCGCAGCTTCTGAAGCCTTCTTTGAAGAAGCTAGCTCTGCTTCGGGCAATGCCGTTTGCTCCGGGGCAACCTGACTTGGGGTAGCGGTCTGGGTGCTATCCGTCACAGAAGCCTGAGATCCAGTGATATTCTCTTGCTGTGGTGCCTGCTTTTCTTCAGCCATAGATGAGTAAATTCCTATCTATTTAGTATACCAGAAAACCGTGGGAAATGGGGGATATACGAGCAGAAATCTGTATGTATAATATTGACTTATTATATAAAAATTTAATAATAACAAAAAAAGGAGAAAAAGCATGTCGAGAATAAGGGACTTTTGGAAAATGAATGATACCGGAAAGAGGTTTCATATTGGGAAGCAAAAAGCTTCAATAATGAGGGAGTTGTTTCAGAAAGCAGGCTATGATTTGGAATGGATTTACGATCAAATGGCCGAAACTCGAGGTGAATTTTCAAGTACTTTGAATCATCAGATTCGCGCTAAACAATTTTGGCAAGAAGGACATGTTACAAAGAAGGTGTTTTACTTCTATATGCGCCTTGCGCACAATGTGGGAGAAACACAGTTATACTCGCTCTTTGTATCGTGGCAGCCTACAGTTTCGAAGCAGTTCGAGTTTGTAAGGCAAGGGCCTTCATACTTTGTTCCTAAGCGGATGGCTGAGGAGCTAGATATGCTCCTAGAAGAGGCTGGGCTTGTACGAGGCTTGCAGGAGCTCCTAACAAGAGATCAATGTCTCCAAGTTCAAGAGATTGGGTACATAAATGACACCCAGCTCCAAAAAGTTATGGAGTGGATCAAAAAACATGCAGAAAAAGAAAAAAAAGAAAAACTCTTACAGCGTTGCAGGGACATGAAAACTCTTCCGACACTGTAAGCAATGGAGCACCGAGGGGTGCTCTTTTTTTGTTGTATGGTATAATAATACGATAGCTATAAATACAAGAGCCATGAAGGCATTGCTAGATCATCTGTATAGGTCGCCAGAGAGTTTCGGTGGAGCGCATGAGGAAAATACTCCCTCGCACACTGAGTCAGGACAAGAAAGTTCTGGGGCGGGAAAGGAGTTTTCTGCAGAGGAAAGTGCAAACTATATAGAGTCTCAGAAGGACATTCGCTCAGAATCTGAACTCTTTACAAAGGTCAAAGGAGACGTTGCAGATGTATTAAAGAGGGCACCTAAAACTGTGCTTGATCTTGCACGTAAAGGGATGCATGCAGATGTGCTGAATGAAGCATACCAGTTAGAAGAGTTTATATATTTGCGAGATAAGGGAGAGCTAGATAAGTATAAAGGGGGAGATGCGGCATCTAAGGAAGTGGAGCAGGCTGCAGACAATGCTTGGAGTAAGTGGGTGAGCACTAATGGGGCAGAAGGAGGTGATGTGGACTATAACGCCGCTGATACTGGAGTGGTTGGAATTGGAGCAAGTTCAGAGGAGCTTGAGCGATACTTAGCTGATCCTGATAAAGCCAGTGCAAAGGCCTACTTGGAGAAAAAAGAAAAAAACGCGAGTCTGAAAGCTGCTCAAATTTTGTATAAGGAATTAGGTAGGCGACTCAGTCCTGAGCTTGAAACCGGGTATCCAGCAATGTTGAAAACCTATCCGTATCTCAAGGAGGTAAGTGAGTACTTTAAGGACTATTTCGCTAACCCGGAAGAGTACCCTACGTCTGCTGAAAAAAGGGAGGATGCTCGTAAACAAGAGACGGAAGAAAAGGCTAAGGATGCAACAAGAGTAGAAGCTCTGGAAAACGACCTAGAAAACACAGAAAAGAAAGCAGATATAGAAAGCATTGCCGCAAAGGGTATTGAAACATCCTTAGAAGATACTTTGAAAACTCTTCATCCCGAAGCGGAGAAACCCCTTGAACAGGTTACAGAAGAAGAATTTGAGCAGCTTATGGACAGGATGGTAAATCTTGGGAAGGGGGCGCAGTTACTGCATAAGGATTTTTCAAAGGAGAGTTTTCATGCGGGTGAAGAACTTGAGTTTGATAAAACTGCGCTAGAAAGTCTGAAAGCTAAGGCTCCTAAACTGTACCAAGTACTTTCAGAGCATTGGTACACCTTCGTACCAGAAGAGGTGGTAACCTTGGGGAAACCCTTTGTTCTCAAGTATCTCATTCCGTGGAACGTGCATCGAGGCAAGGAAGATAAAAAATTCTACGACAATGGAAGAGAGGTAAGCCTAGAGGAGGTAATGGAATGTAAGGTAGTCGCAGTCAAGGGGGCGAGCGAACCACAAAAGGAAGAGGAAAAAACTGAGGAAGAGTAGAAAGTTAGAATATTCACTAATCACTAATCACAATTCACTGCTCTATATCCAATGAATATGGAGCACTCTAAACCGGTTAAGACCTTTATTATAAAGCAGTGAAAAGTGAACAGTGACTAGTGACCAGTGGTCGTTATCTTTGCTACGCAAACATAACCACCCCTTGCACAACCCAAACTTTTCCGTACACTTCTCCCGCATGGTGCCATGGCCGAGTGGTTAGGCAGAGGTCTGCAAAACCTTGTACGGCGGTTCGATTCCGCCTGGCACCTCCAGAGTTCGCCAAAGGCGAACTAAAATGACAAATTTCAAATGACAAATGTCAGAGTACAAAGAGTACTCTTTTTTTGACGTACAGTTGAAACACGCCCATTTGTTATTTGAAATTTGATATCTGAACTTATTTAATCGCGTTTGACGCGACTAAATAAGTTGCCCAGGTTCCACATCCACCCGCACATCTCTCGGTACTTCCACCTCCTTCAAAAGCTCTCTCGCCCCCTCGCCTCGGAGCAAAATCAAATAGTGAAACTTACTATACTGCTTAAACCGAAAGGCAGGGGAGTGCGAGACATGCACAGGCAGTTCGAGCTTCTTGGCAGACTGTTTCAACCGCTCCTCGAGCTCCTTAGATCTTCGATAGGCCTCTGCCTCGTCCCGGTGCACCAAATCAAGTTTGATCACTTCCGCAAAAGGAGGAAAGCCATATTTCTTCCTCTCCTCCAATTCATTCTTGTAGAAGCTTTTGTAATCCCCAGAGAGCGCTGCCTGAAGAGCCGGATGTTCTGGAGAGTAGGTCTGCACCACCACCGTACCTTCCTGTCCCTGCCTAGAGACACGACCATGCACCTGGTTGAGCAGCTGAAACATGCGCTCCTCCGCGCGAAAATCAGGAATATGTAGCCCAAGATCAGCAAGAAGGATGCCAACAAAGCTCACCTGAGGAAAATCAAAGCCCTTCGCAAGGATTTGTGTCCCAAGGACAATGTCAATAGCACCGCTATGCATGTCTGCTAGGAGTTTTTCATAGGAACCCTTGGTACTCATCGTATCCATATCCACCCGTTGTACACGCTTGCACGGAAATTTTTTTCGTAACTCTTGTTCAATACGCTGCGTTCCCACGCCAATCGGAGTAAGGCCATCACCCCCGCAGGTGGGGCAAAAGGTTGGCACCTCCTTTTCTGTATCACAGTAGTGACAGCGGAATCTGGGCCCCTTATCCGTGTGATAGGTATAGGCAACGTCACATGACTCACAGCGAAAGGTATGGCCACATGCGCGGCAGAGCACGGCGCCAGAGTGACCACGTTTGTTTAAAAACAGCAAACACTGCTCGTTTTTAGAGAGGGTTTCCTCCATGTGATGCACTAAAAAGTCACTCAAAGGAGAGAAATTTCTGCGCTTTTCTTCAATACGAAGATCTACTACATAGGTTTTTACGCTCATGTAAACCCATATCCATAGGAGGTAAACATAGGTAAATGGTATACTAAAGCGAGAGACAAGAAAAAGAAAAAGAGGGAAATCCAGGATCTTGACTCTGCACTGTTAGCACTCTAAACTAATGAGTGCTAAGTCTATACTTCAACGAACGAAACTCATGTCAGACAACAACTTCGACAAGTTTACTCCAGAGGCCAAGAAAGCTCTCCTATATGCGGAGCAAGAGGCCAGGAATGAGAAGATTGGCTATATCGGAACGGAGCACGTACTACTAGGTATTTTGAGTCAAAAGGATTCCCTAGGGAGCGTGGTACTCCAGCATTTCAACGTCAATGTCGACAATATCAAAGCGATTCTCCACGAATCCAATAGTAAGCGTCAGCACAATGAGCCAGATGGCAATCTCGAGCTGACAGGCTTTGCCAAGAAAACTATACGAGACGCTGTCTCTACAGCGTACAAATTCAACCATACAAACGTAGGTCCAGAGCACATGCTCTACGCCCTTGTAAGTCAGGAGGGTACGGCTGCCGTGGTTATTTTGGAAGAGCTCAAGGTATCTCCCGAGGATATCAAGGGGAAGCTTGAGGAGATCTTTACGCAGGGCGAAGGCCAGCGTCAAAGTATCAATCAGTTCATGCAACCCTTCCAGAGTATGATGAACAATCTCGGTGGACAGCAGGGGAATGGACAGTTCTTTATCCAGGGCAATATGCAGCAGGGAGGATTCCAGCAGATGAATGGTGGTATTCCCCAGGATATGCCCATCCAGCAGGAGCCAAGGGCGCAAAAAGGAGGTGGAAAATCCAAGACTCCAGCGCTTGACTATTTCACGCACGATCTGACCAAGGAGGCGTCCGACAAGGGGCTAGATCCTGTGATCGGTCGAGATGAGGAGATTGAGCGACTAGTAGCTATCTTGAATCGAAAGACAAAGAACAACCCCGTACTTATTGGTGAACCAGGAGTAGGTAAGACCGCAGTGGTAGAAGGGTTCGCACAGAGAATTGCTGCAGGTGAGGTGCCAAGTTCTATGCAAGGGAAGAAGCTTCTTTCTCTCGATATGTCCGCACTTGTGGCAGGTACCAAGTATCGAGGTGAGTTCGAGGCGCGTATGAAGCAGGTACTCGACGAGGCTTCAAGTAAGGAAAACGATATCATCCTCTTTGTGGATGAGATGCATATGATGATGGGAGCAGGTTCCGCAGAAGGGTCACTCGACGCTTCCAATATGCTCAAGCCTCTTCTTGGACGAGGAAAACTCCAGGTGATTGGTGCAACCACGGTCAAAGAATATAGAAAACATGTGGAGGAAGATCACGCCTTTGAGCGAAGGTTTCAGCCCGTGATGGTGGAAGAACCCTCAGAGGAGGATACACTCCTCATCCTCAAGGGTATCCGCCAGAGTTTCGAAGACTACCATTCTCTCCGAATTGCCGATGAGGCGCTTGAGACAGCAGTAAGGTTGTCAAAGCGCTATGTACAGGATCGCTTCCTTCCAGATAAGGCTATCGACCTTCTTGATGAAGCGTGTGCCGTGAAGGATATCGAGCGAGGTGATAAGGACGCGGAGAAAATGAGAAAGATCAAGAAACAACTCGAGAAGGCTGTGCGTGCCAAGGAATCTGCCGTAGCGGCGCAGGAGTATGAAAAGGCAAAGAAGCATCGGGATAAGGAGCTTGCCTTTACGAAGGAGCTCAAAGACCTCAAGCAAAAGCGCACGATCCCAGCTGGTCGCAGACCAATTATTGGTGCGGAGGAAGTGGGTGTGGTGCTTTCTAAGGCTACGGGTATTCCGGTATCCAAGCTTGTTGGGTCTGAGCTTTCCTCACTTCGTAAGTTAGAGGGGACGCTCAAGAAGCGTATTGTTGGGCAGGACAATGCCATCGAACGTATCGCAAAGGCGATCCGAAGAAGTCGTGTGGGGATCTCCGATTCCAACCGCCCTATTGGCTCATTCCTTTTCCTAGGCCCTACAGGTGTTGGTAAGACTGCATTGGTAAAGGCTTTGGCAAAAGAAATCTACAATGATGAAAAGGCTCTACTGAAGTTTGATATGTCTGAGCTCATGGAGCGACACAACGTATCAAGACTTCTTGGAACCACGGCTGGATATGTGGGGTATGGGGACGGAGGACAGCTTACAGAGGCTGTGCGAAAGAAGCCGTATTCAGTGGTTCTTTTCGATGAGATCGAGAAGGCGCATCCAGATGTATTCAACATCCTCCTTCAGATTCTAGAGGATGGGTATGTTACCGATGGAAAGGGGCGACGTATCAATTTCCGTAATACGGTGATTGTGATGACCTCCAATATTGGAGCAGAGCGCTTCACTAAGCAGGCACAGCGTATCGGGTTCAATCTAGAGGCCAGTAGTGACCAGGGGTTGGAGCGAGAGTATGACGCTATCCAAAAGGATGTACTTGATGATGTAAAGAAGGCGCTCAAGCCAGAGCTCTACAACCGAATTGACTCTGTGGTTGTCTTTAGAGCCCTCAAGCATGCGCAGGTTCTAGATATCGTGAATATCGAGCTTGGTTATCTCCAAGATCGCTTAGCAGAACAAGAAATCACGCTCTTTGCTACCAAGGATGCTGTAGACTTCCTTGCAACAGTAAGTTTCGATCCACTCTACGGAGCGCGTCCAGTTCGAAGAAAACTCCAGGAACTAGTAGAGGATCCGCTCACTGATTTAGTCATCGACGGAGATGTGGTAGCGGGAGATCGTGTGGTGATTGAAACGGAAGGAAAGGAGAAGAAGTCTATTGTACTCCGAAAGGCAAAGATCAATGAAAAGGTCGAAAAACTTGTGAAGTTCATGGAGATGCCCGCAAAAGAAAAGGCGGCAGAAAAGAAAGAAGAGAAAACTGCGAAGACAAGTTCATAGTAGGTGATATACAAGGAACAAAGAGGTCCGAGAGGGCCTCTTTTTGTATGCTTGACAAAGCGTATTGACAATTGTCTAGAATGGGTATAATGGAATCAATCTTAACATAAAAAGGAGGCCAAAATGGAATCTAAGAATTTCATGCGGCATCCCCAGTATGGGGATCGGGTCGAGTTCAAACCCATTGGAAATATTGAACTAAACTTCACCTCGTTGGAGGTGAATAATGGAGACGGAAGCATTCTGGCTCCGGGAGGGCAATACTCTATCAATGTTGAACAAGTGCTCGAATTGAGCGCCTTTGGCGCAGTAGAGCATTTCATTCCGGTCTGTATGTCCGTGATCCCTTTGGAGGGAATGACAATTCGTCCTTTGATCACTGTTCGGTCTGACTCCTTTCACCAGGAGTTTCGGCTGCAGTCTACAGAAGGAAAATTTTCTTTCTTTCTACCATTGCGTGACTTACCAGAAGTGACGGATATGGATTACACTCCTGAAGAGCTCAGAAGAGCAATTCAGAATCAGTGGATCCGATTCGATTCACACCGCTTCTCTCTCACACTAACCATGTCGGGTGGCTCTCAAGAGGACCTGGCGCAAGCCTTCTCCGCACCCTAGGGTAGGAGTTGGTATAGGCGTTCTCCAAGCCTAAAAACTGGAGAAAAAAGAAAAAAGAACACTGAGCCCTCACTATACGTGGGGGCTTCTTTGCATATCTGAAATATGGATTAGAGGGGTAAGCTGATCCATAGAAAAAATCTTGCCTACAAGAAGAAGGGTAGCATAATAGCCGCAAATCACAGAAGAGAGGTAAGCAGATGGTTGCTACAGAAAAGACAGTTGGGCATTCTTTGGTACTGGAACTTGTTAGTCTCATGAAAGCACTTCGAGGTGAAAGTCTCCTTGTGCAAGTGCGGCTAAGAGAACCAGCAAAAGAGGGGTCAGGGCCGCCGCAGAAAGAGCGATACGTCGCGGTGGAGCCTCAAAGCGGTTGGCGACTCACGTTTCAAAACGCACCCAACGCCACAACCTTGGAGTTTACTCGAGGAAATGAATATTTTCATCTCCGTGTAAAGGTCTCTGAGGGGAACGGCGCAATCAGTGCTACCCTCAAGGGCGTATACAAACAAGAAGTGATGGAAGTATCCATCACTCCTGAGGAATATGGGAATTGTACTGCCCTTATCAAGCATTACATACACGAATGTATGAGAATGCTTGATTGAAACAAAGAACAAAAGCGCCGCCTCATGGAGAGCAGCGCTTTTTTACTATGCTGAGGCAAAGACTTGAAGCATCAGGGTAAGTATTTTTGCCATCTCAGCGCGATTGATAGGTGCGTTAGGCCGAAAGGTGGGAGTAAGGTCGTCTCCAGAGACGACACCCACCGCTGCTGCATATTCAATATACGCAGCGTGTGGATGGGTTGGGGAAAGGTCTTCAAAACTGGTGGTTTCCACTGGCGCAGGGTTGATACCAATGATTTCAAGGAGGGTTCGAACGACCTCTCCTCTGGTAGCAGGACGATCAATCGATGTCGGTATACGAAGTATATACAAGTCTCTCGCTTCAGCTTGGGCAACAAATCCACGTGCCCAATGGTCGTCGGCTAGAGAAAGTTCAGGGTCGCTATCCAGGGCACCCCAGCGCGACGCCATAAAAAACATCTTGAGTATCTCAGCAATGGTCACGTTGTTTGCGGGCCGGTATTCACCTAAGAGATTGCCGAAAGCATCCTTGTAGCCAGAAATAATGTCTCGAGAACGCACATAGTGCACGTAGTACGTATACCAGGCAGTTGCAGGAGTATCCAGGAAAGGGCTGTAGCCGCCCTTGTATTGCGTAGTTCCCATAGATGTGATGAGCGAATCGAGTGCTGTACGTAGCGTTAGTAAGGCCGAGCGAAAGGCTGCATTATCCACCTCTGCATCGACCTCAGTAAGGAAGGTATCCAAGGACGAGAGAGCAATATCACCATCTTCTTCGACAAAAACAGCGCCGAGGAGAAGTCGGTCCATTTCCTGCTCGAGCAGTGCAATATTGGCTTCATCTACGAGTCCCTTTGCACGAAGCAAAAGAAGAAGTTGATCGATACGCTCTGCCCTCCTAAGCTGCTGCGCATACTGCGTGATCATCCGAACCTTCAGGTCAGAGGGGAGGTATGAAGGGATTGGAGATTTGGATGCCTCAATACGCATTTCCAGGTTCGTATCCAGGGGGTAAGCACCAAGATCCTCCTCTGTATTTATGGTATAGGTCTTATCTCCTAACTCTATGGTAAAGGAGGAAGCTGAAGGGTCCTCAGGTGTATAGAGAAAGAGAAGACCATCTTGATGGGAGGCAATCGTACTATAAAACTGTAGGTATGCACCCATGGAGGTACTTACGTAGTCTGGGTCATCAAAGTACCAAGGGGTGACCACACGAAGAAAACCATTATCTGTGGAAATTTTCCCGTGAAGATGGAAGAATTTTCTGTAACCACAGTGTTCCCGGATAGCGTCCTCACTTGGGTATGAGGAAAGAGATTGGAGAAGGGAGGAAAAACAGTCGATGTGATCTTCGCCTGTGTATCCCCAAGTAAGGGTGTAGAGCTTTGTCGTGGGTTTTGGCACCACAGGAGGAAGCGTATATAAGAGCTCTAAAGGGTCCTGGGAGGAGAAGTCAATGGGTGCATACTCTATGCTTTGTGCCATCGCATTACACAGGGCAACTGGAAGGAGAATTGCGGCAAAGAGAGTGCGAAAAAATGCAGTCATAGGGAGAGGAAAAATACTGCTACAGTGTACGTGGAAAGGGCATGTTTTTCGTAGAAGTTACCTTGACTTTAGGGCCTCAAATCCGTAGAGTATTCTAACTTATTTGCAGGCCCTAGAGGGGCTATAATCGAAGACGTGGATGGAGAAAGCGTATCTACAGGGACTAGGGGAATTTTTTGCAAAGCACGACAAAGTGCTTCTTTTGGCGCCTAAGAATATAGACGGGGATACCATTGGCACCAATGTAGCTGTGTATGCATATTTGAAGTCCCTCGGCAAGGAACCTATTCTCTACTCTCCGGTACCTCTCGAAGAGAAGTTCCTATGGATGCCTCATGTAGATGAATTTGTCTTCTCCTTCGATCCAAAGGAGGTGGATGCTATATTCACCTCAGACACAGCGGTCCCTCATCTCTTCATGCATACTCCTGACGAGGAGAAACTGTTCCAAAGGAATCTTCCTTGGGTAAATCTTGATCACCATATTTCAAACAGCAAGTATGGTACGATCCATGCGCTTGACTATAGTGCGACGAGCTGTTCGATGATTCTCTATGACTACTTTGAATATGTGGGTGCGGAGATTACTCCAGCAATGGCTACACATATGCTGATGAGTATCTATATGGATTCAGGGTCGTTCATCCATCCCAATACAAAGGAGAGGACCTATATGGTAGCAGGGAAGCTCATGGAGCGAGGTGCAGACGCGGCAGCGGTAGGGAAGCAGTTTTTCCTTACCAATTCAGTTGGCAGGCTTAAACTCTGGGGGATTGTGCTTGAGCGCATGCAGCTTTCTCAAGACGGCATTCTAATGTCGATGATCACCGAGCAAGACTTTGCAATTACAGGTACTACCAGAGAAGATATAGAAGGATTGGTGGATATGATGAATACGGTAGAGAACAGAGTTTGTGTGCTACTCTCCGAGGATGGAAAGGGGAATGTGAAAGGCTCGTTGCGTACCATGGCAGAGGATGTGGATGTGAATCAGATTGCGAGGCAGTTCGGAGGAGGGGGCCATAGGCTTGCTGCAGGCTTTACGCTGCAAAATACAAGTCTTGAGAGATTGATGTCTTGGAATGTGCTAGGTAGCTTGCAAGAGTAGGGAGGGGGCGTACACTGAAGGTGTAATTCAGTATAGATATGAAAACAACAACGGTTCGGGTATGTCTCGGGAAAGATTGTGGAAGAGGCGGAAAATACATTAAGGAGCGTCTAGAGTCTATGCGTGGGCGTAGGCCTGATATAGTGATCGAAGAAGTATATTGCATGTCCTACTGTGAAAAGGGTCCAAATGTAGAAATTGATGGAAGCCTATATCACAGATCTAGCCCTGTTCAGGTGGCGAAAATACTTGGTGGAAAAGGAGGAAAACGCTAGAGAAAGAGTGTCATACCATTCTTGATTGCATGCATTCCACGCCAAAAACACGGGCGTGTTTTTCGTCAAATCTTGGGAAATTGGCTGCAGAGAAGGACCTCAATTTTGCCTGTTTGATTGCAACCCCTTTTTCGACTTTTTTCGATTTGAGAACACAATATCTAGTAGTAATTTGAGAACAACAACCCATATGTTGTGTTTTGTACCTTACGAATGAGCCTATGAACCCGCAGGAAGAAGTATTGCTGAGGAAAAGTGATGATCGCTTTGTGGTGTTTCCGATCAAACACCCACGTATTTGGGAGCTGTACAAGAAGGCAGAAGCCTCCTTTTGGACGGCCGAGGAGATCGATCTCTCTGATGACCTCACGCACTGGAAGAACCTCAATGACGATGAGCGTCAT
The DNA here is from genome assembly GCA_030430105.1 of bacterium. The sequence continues at coordinate 16,869 of JAUIFW010000009.1, forward strand.
TTTATCTCCCACATTTTGGCCTTCTTTGCTGCATCTGACGGTATCGTCAACGAAAATCTTGCGGTGAACTTCATGCAGGAGGTCCAGGTAGCTGAAGCAAGGTGTCTCTACGGGTTCCAGATCATGATGGAAAATATTCATGCGGAGACATATTCTCTTCTTATTGATACGTACATCAACGACACCAAGGAGCAGCAGTACTTGTTCAACGCTATCAACACTATCCCAACTATTGCAAAAAAAGCGAATTGGGCACTCAAGTGGATTGAAAGTGAGAATTTTGTAGAGCGTCTAGTAGCCTTCATGGCGGTGGAAGGAATCTTCTTCTCAGGAGCATTCTGTTCT
>JAUIFW010000089.1 GCA_030430105.1 bacterium
TTCTTGATAGTCTCTTCCTGCACTTCACCTCGGACTTTTACCAAGTACTCCTTTTGCTTTCCGTGACTTGGATGCATGATTTGGTTTGCGAGATTTCCGTCTGTGGTGAGGATGAGCAACCCTTCTGATTCTCTATCAAGTCTTCCTGCTATGATCCACTTCTTAGTTAGGAGATCTTTAGGTAGAAGATCTGTTACTTTTTTTCTCTTCTCGCTTTGCTCGTGCGTGCAGAGATAGCCACTTGGCTTATTGATAGCTAGAGTACTGTGCTCTTCGATACTCTGAAGTTTCGTATCTTGGACGCTGATGGTTGCATCTGGCGATACTCTTGTTGCTACATTTGTTTGAACCTTGCCATCCACAAGAACATTCCCCTGCTGGATGAGGGTTTCTGCATCTCGACGGGAGCAGTATCCCGCGTTCGCTATATATTTCGCTAATTTGATGGTGTTCATAGATCTATACTATCTATACTTATAATATTGACAATAGAAAAAAATATAATATAAATATATAGTAAAATAAATTTGAAGGAGGTCTATATGGCTATAGACACATATATGGGAGTTGCACTTTTCACCAGGCAAGAACTGCTTGTTGAGGTCATGATGGCACCGCAGGTTGAGGATGTGTTGTATTCTATTGCTGATCATCTCAATGCTACCATTGTATGTTGTGGTGAACATTATGGAAAAGACGAGCGTATTTTTCTTTCCAAAGTTCTTGAGTTCATGGCTGACCATGATACTCGAAAAGGCGCACGAGAAGAATTTTCTCGGCATGCAAAGGCCCTCCGCGCATAAAAATACATACATTAACTGCCCCGATAACCGGGGCTTTTTTCTTTGCGCTTTTTCTTCCCCTTCTCTAAGGTATCCATACGTTTGTAATCCCCGCCTATGAAACCAACCTACATCATCTTAGATCTTGAGGCCACTGGTCTCGCTCCTGAGAAAGGAGACGTCATCCTTGATGTGGCTGCTATCAAGGTCTTTGAGGATGGTAGCTTTGAGCAGTTTCAGTCCTTTGTCCATCCAGGACGAGTGGAGATCCCTGAATTCATTCAATCACTTACGGGAATCACACCGGAGCGTGTGAAGGATAGTCCTACATGGGATGCAGTGAAGCCTCAGCTTGTGGAATTTCTAGGTGAGGTGGACTGTCCTCTTATCGGGCATAATGTGGGGTTCGATGTGAACTTTTTGCGAGTTCACGGTGTAGATCTTTCTCATGCACCTATTGTGGATACGTATGAGTATGCTTCTCTTCTGGTACCTGAAGCTGCCTCCCATAGTTTGGAGGTGTTGGCGAGCGGCTTTGAGTTGGAGCATGGCGAAAAGCATACGGCACTAGCTGATGTGCTTGCTACCTTTGAGGTGCTCAAGGAGCTTATTCGTCGTGTACAGCCAAACAAGGAAGCGTTTCAGGAGCTTTTGACCACTCTATTTGGCCGCTATGAATGGCACGGAGATCTTCTTCTGTCCTTTCCAGTACTAGAGCCAGAGAAGGAGCTGATGTTTACACTCCCATTTTCACCTGTGGAAGTTCCAGTACTTGATGAACCTTTGGAGGGTGGTGTGCAGTATGTGGTGTCTTCAACCGTTCCCTACGAACTAGCCATTGCTGCAAATCTCTCTCATGGACAGGTGCTTGTAACAGACCGTATAAAACTTTTTGAGGAGCTTGATACTTGTATGCTTTGGGATCTTGGAAGTATGGTTCGACGATCTGATGTGAGTAGTCTCAAGGATAAGGAGCAGCTTAGTACTGAGGAGGTATTACTTCTCCTTCGCCTGGAGCAATTACCTGCAAGAGCGTGGTATCATTTCAAGGACTTGTCTCTCACACGTGGTGAGAAGCGTGTGCTTCGAGCTATGGATATGCGTCCTACTGAGGAGGAGTTGCTTGAGGCTTTTGCAGAAGGAGGTACACATGTTGTTAGCTATGGGTTTTACCTTGCGTTTGCTTCTCTGTTGGAAAAGCAGCACTTGGTCTTTGCTCATGCTGAAGAGCTGACCTTTCATCTTCTTGCAGGTAATCGCAGTTCCCTCAATGTGGATGTGCTGCAGTATAATTTTGATATACTTAAGGAGCAGCTTCAGTCTGAGGGCTTGTACCTAGCAAGACGCAAGGATGAGGTCGAAGTGCTTCAAGACATGTGTCTTACGTGGTTTGAGAGAGCGGGTGATGCCGTAGGTATCAAAAATACTTCCAAGGCTATTGCTAGCTTGGAATCTTCTCTCTTGGAATACTCACAGCGTATTTTCTCTGCTTTTACCATGATTGCCGGGGAGCTACCAAAGGAGTCGCCATCTGCTAAAAGGTTAGCATTTTTGAAGGATCGATTTGCTGAATACTTTGTTGATGTAGAAGAAGGAATGTATTCGGTTGTGTTCTTGGGTATCCAAGGGCCACAGCTTATCAAGGAGCCAAAGGAGCTTCGCTACCCATCTGATACCCATACCTTTGTTACTGCGGCTGATTCGCTTCCTAAACAGTATACGCTTCCTACAAAGGAACGTTCTCTTGGAAATTGTTCTCTTTCAATTCACACACTACCAGAAGCACAGGCTTCGCTATGTGAGCGTGATGATCTTCAGGTACTATCTCCATACTTTGCACCAGAAAAGAAGGTTTTGGTGTTGGTAGGAAGTAGTTACAAAGCTGAGGAGCTCTTTGCGCATGCGTATCATTCCCATGGAGGTGACCGCGCCGTTATGCTTCCAGGTAAAACGGGAAGTGTTGATAAGTGTTTGTGGAATATTGCGAGTGCAAGCTCGGGAGTGTTGTTCCTTCCCTATAGGGATTTAGCTTCTATGAAGAACATGCAGTTTGATATGGTGCTACTTCATCACGTACCATTTCCAGCGGTGTTTGGTCCTTATTTTGAGGAGAGGTATGGACGTAGTAGCTTCACAGAGCTATCTCTTCCGCTTGCAAAAAATAGAACACTTCAGTTGGTGCGTGAGTTATTGCCGTATGTGAGGGATGGTGGAGAGTTTCTGCTGTCTGATCCGAGGTATGTGACGAAGCGCTATGGTAGTGAGGTGGTTGCGTATGTTGAGGAAAATCTGGATTAGGTCTTAGGTCCTGGGGCTTAGGTCTTGGCTGGTATTGTTGAAGGGTCTTTAG
>JAUIFW010000090.1 GCA_030430105.1 bacterium
TATTTATACACAGGCTGGATTCAAGGAAGTACACCACATTGAGCAGGCTCTCAAGGCAAAAGCATGCTTCAAGCGTGACTTTGACTACATCGTCAAAGATGGAGAGGTTCAAATTGTGGATGAATTCACAGGACGTATCTTAGCAGGGCGCCGCTATAGCGCTGGTTTGCATCAGGCTATCGAAGCGAAGGAAGGGGTTGAGGTGAAGCGTGAAAGTAGAACACTTGCATCCATCACCTTCCAGAACCTTTTCCGTATGTACGAGAAACTCTCTGGTATGACGGGTACAGCGATGACGGAGGCAAAGGAGTTTGCAAAGATTTATGGGCTTGAGTCAGTAGCTATTCCTACCAACAAACCTGTGATCCGAAAGGATAAGCCAGATGCTATTTTCCTTTCTCAAAAGGGGAAGTTCACAGCAATCGCACGGCGAGTGAAGGAGCTCTATGAAAAGGGGCAGCCTGTACTTGTAGGTACCATCTCTATTGAAAAATCAGAAGCGCTGAGTCGCTTGCTTACGCAAGAAAAAGTGCCGCACAAGGTCCTCAATGCGAAACATCACGAGGAGGAAGCGGAGATCGTTGCCGAAGCTGGAAAGAAGGGAGCGGTAACAATTGCGACAAACATGGCGGGTCGAGGTACGGATATCAAGGTGGGCGAAGAGGAAAAGGCCAATGGAGGACTCGTGATTATCGGTACGGAGCGACATGAATCTCGCCGTATAGACAACCAGCTACGAGGTCGAAGTGGACGTCAGGGAGATCCAGGTGAGTCTCAGTTCCACATCAGTATGGATGATGATTTGATGCGTATCTTTGGAGGTGACCGTATGAAGTCCATCATGAGTACCCTCAAGGTGCCAGAAGATATGCCGATCGAGAATCGTCTCATTTCTCGGCAGATCGAGGGGGCTCAGCGTAAGGTAGAAAACCATCACTATGATATTCGAGAGAACGTAGTGAAATACGATGATGTCTTGAATCGCCATAGAGAGATTATCTATGCACGAAGAAAGAGAATTCTCAAGCATACCAATCTGCGATCAGAGGTGCTTGATCTCATGCGCACTAGCGTGCGAAGTCTTGTGATGACACATACCTCCAATTCCAATCACCATATGTGGAACAGAAAGGAGATTGCAGAAACGTTGCATACGCTGTACCACGATAGTGAGATGAAGGTTTCAGAGGATATACTCGAGGACTACATCACAAGAGAGGAGATCATCGATATGGGAATAGAGTACGTGGAGAAGGCGTATGAGAAACGAGAGCGAGAGCTCCCGGACCCAGCCATGATGAGAAATATAGAGAGGAGTCTCTATCTAAGAGCAATCGATGTGCTTTGGATGGAGCATCTTGAGACCATGCAGTATCTACGCCAGGGAGTTTCTCTCCGGGGGTATGGGCAGCGTGACCCACTCGTAGAGTACAAGAATGAGGCCTTCACCCAGTTTGAGAAGCTGATGATAGATGTGGTAAACAACGTGGTGCAGAGTCTCTTCCGTATCGACCTTGCACAGTTCCAGCCGGCGCCAAAAAAGGAGGAGCCTATTCCTGATCCAGATCACGAAGAGAAGGTGGAAGACAACAAGGAAGAAGTGGAAAGTGCACTCTATGGTAGTGGAATAGCAATGGCAGATGTGCAGGAGGATCAGGTAAAAGTGATCTATGCAGGAAGTGAGCCAGCGGGGGTGTCCAAGCAGGATGAGGTGCTCGGTGATGATGGTGTACGGCTTACACGAAAAGAAAAGAAGCGTTTGGAGCGAGAGAAGAAATCATAAAAGAGGCAATCCCAAGGGGTTGAACCTAGCATGAAGATTGGATACATTCGATCAGGTGTATCCTTTTTTCATACCAATGAACCGATCATCCGAATTACCAGAGGTAAAGCATCTTGTGCTCTCTGGCGCTTTTTCTACGGGTAAATCTACAGTACTAGATGGTCTCAAGGAAGAGTTTGGAGACAGGTTCTACTACATTGCAGATGGAGGGAGGACAGTCGCTGCGGCGCATCAGAGGAATTTGAGCGAGCTTCCGCCAGAGGAGTGGCCTCTGCATCAAAGTCAGGTAAATCAGTACTACCAGCGTGAAGAAGAACTTGGGCGCGTATTGGTACAGCAAGGAGAATACGACGGAATAATCAGTGACGCATCCTTGATAGAGGCGACGGCCTACAGTATGGATTGGCTGCAGAGAGATGCGCTAGAGCTCCTCAAAGCAAATATTGAGAAGTTCAGACGTCACTATACTAGCCTCCATTTTCCTACGGGTGTGATACCCATTATCGATGATGGCCTGCGTCAGGCTGCTCGAAGCGAGGTGGAAATCTCTGCGGTGTATGCGGTGCAGCGAAGGATTGATGAGAGAACACGCATGCTCCACCATGAGTACGACATTCGCAGCGTAGAGATGCAAGAGCAGAAAATCGAGCATCGGCTAGCTTTTGCAAAGCAGTATGTGGACCATGTATTCCAAAGAATGACTGCGAGAGTGGGCGTAAAGTAGCCACCTAGTTTTTGACAAGCGGAGGGGAGTTCGCTAGTGTGATCTAGCATATGATTAGCAGCTCAGATGAGTAGGAGAGTACTAGGTTCCACGACCACTCTACCAGTTTTCCAGACTTCCACCGTAGAAATGGCCAAAACCATTCAAGCGCACCACAAGCAAGGTGCTCGTTTTGATACCATGGATTTACATGGGCAAGGGGAGTGGATTTTTGAGGTTATGTTTGGTGAGGAGCAGCTTGAAGGGGTGCCAGAGCAAGAGGCTAGGACCAATGCACTTATGTTTGCCATCGTACTCCGGGATATGAGGGAACTTCTTGGTGAAAGAACCAAGCTTATTGCTCCCATGTGGAAGCATACGGCGGAGGTCGCGAGAGCTAAGTCACCAGAGTTTTTTTCCTACATGAGACAGCAGTTTAGTCATGAGGTTCAAAAAAACGTAACCAGTGAACCTAGGTTCTTGGCACATATTTTACATGAACATCTGATCCGTTCAGAGGAGTTGCTAAAGGCACTCTTTGCCCCCAAGTATGTAAAGGAATTAAAACGCCTCTATATCCAGCGTGATCTGCAGGGCCTAGCTACTGAGCTCGAG
>JAUIFW010000010.1 GCA_030430105.1 bacterium
GATGTGATGCGGGGTGACTGGTTCGCGCAGTATGTGCGCTTTGGGGAGTATAATAAGATCATCTCTGGGTACCGTATAGATGGGCGAAATCTCTTCCAACCAAGCAATGCGATTACTCGTGCGGAGGTGGTGAAGATTATGATGGAGATTATTGATGTTCAGGAGGCGAAGGGAGATCCAAGTCCTGACCTTTCTTCTGCTGCAGGAGATCTTCCTACTCCTAGAGCTTTGATCGGTGATACGGAGGTGTTTGATGAGGACTTTTTGACTTCGCTTGATTCCTCTGAGGAAACGCGGCTTGTGCATCTTGGTGTGAGAGAACTTTGTGTGTCTCAGGAACTTTTGACAGGCCTCAACTCATACCCAGTTGTAGATCTGATGGATGCTGTGCTGTTTAATGACTACTTTATTAAGCACGCAGATGATCTTGATGGAATCACTCTGGAATTGATGGATATAGAAGGGTTTGATGATAGGGAGCAGATCCAGGAGCTGTATGCGCTTGGGCTTTATGATCGTGTGAAAATTATTGAGGAGGCCAAGGAACTTGCAGATGCCAACTGTCCGCTCAATTCCTTCATGGAGAATGTTTACACGCAGTCGCTTGAGCAGGCAAAGAATGAGCAGTTAGCAAAAAGTCGGCGTGAGGTGAATACTCTTCTCAATGCGATCTACCAGTATGGTGTGGATAACAATGGTGATCTAACGGCGCTAAATTTGCCAGTAGAGGGGGAGGGGATTACTGGCTGTGGTGTGGATGGAGAGAAGACGAAACTGTGTAAGATGGATCAGGAGTGTACTGCTGCGTTGGCGCCCCTTGGGTTTGATCTGGATCCACTTATCACAGGAGATGCGTACTTGGAAGGAATACCTCAGGAGCCATTTTCTGTGGAAACGCCGTACTCTGGGTTCTCTGTCATAACGTATGATTCTGGGCGGATTACGGTGTGTTCTAATAATCCGTATGGGGAGGTGAGTAGTACTCGCTAGAGTGAACGAAGATAGTTATATTGCCGCATTTCTCCTAATGAAATCGGTAGTTTAGCTTGCAAAAAACTAGTTTTCCCATATAATTTCCTTGGTTCATTGTCAACTAGGGGATGAAATTGGTTTTCGCTTGTGATGTATACAGGTCGAAGTTTGCGTTTAGGGGCTGGCAGCGGCGTTCCTTAAGGTAAGACTGCTGCACTATACGTGCTAAAACAGCATTTTCTCGTGCAAACGATATGATTGCTTCAGCTTTTGCTCCAGTAGCAGTTGCTGCGTAATCGATCTTTGCGCATAAATCGCCCTCATAGCTAGGGCGTCGTCGTTTGCTCTGACTCCTCTAGGAGTCTGCGGCGTTATTTAGAGGATAGGGAAGCGTGGGAGCTGTGAGCTCTCGGTTCTCGAAGTATACTCTCATAGGTGGTACATGGGCTTTTGTCGCCTTTCTATCCATGTATCTCTGACCTAAAGGTGACTATAAACGTAGACGGCTTCGGTCGGCATCTCAATACCCGGGTTCGACTCCCGGCATCTCCACCAGAGCACTCGCTTTCGCGAGTGAAGTAATAAATTTCTAAATTACTAAAGATTATATTGTAAAGGATTTTAATTCTGTTGAATTTTTGATTGTTTGTAGAATGAGTAGTGAATTTCAGTTCTACTTTGTTACATTGTTCCGTAGATATTATTGACATTTTTAAAATATTTTTTATAATATCCTATTAAAACAAATATGAAGGGAGGCATAAAATGAATTATCAATTTATGTCTGAGGAGGAAGGGCAGAGTTTTGCTTCTTCTCCACCACCTCCACCACCACCTCCTCCTGGAGGTAGTGGGCAGTCCAGAGAACTGTATGAAGCTATACAGTTTGAGCTGGCGCAAACTGCTGCTGGTTCTCCACCGGGAGGGGGACCTCCAAATGACCCACCGAAGAGGGTCAAGCTGTATGATGAAGTCCGTACCCATGTTTCCTGGTTCCCATTAGAAATTCACACGGAGTGCTACTGGTACTACCGAGATGAGTTGAGGCAGGAGGACAAGGGAGTTGCTCCTGAGAAAATAAGGCACTATTACCTGAAAAGGGTGCGTGGGGCCAAAAATTATGACCTGAGAAATGAATCTCAGGAGCCTGGTCATCCTGATTGGGCGTAACAAAATATCTAAGGCCGGTATATGTACTGGTCTTTTTTTTATTCACTTTAATAAAAGAGCCCATATTTGGGCTCTGTAGTTTGGTTTATTGTTCTTTACGTCTTTTGTTGTAGGCATGAGTTAATGTATCCCAGTACTGGGAGTATTTTTTCCTTTCTGTGTGTAGCGTTTCTCTGTGATTGTTGAGTATGGTTTCTGTTTCTTTGACCTCTTTGCTGACGTCTTTGATGCCATTTTGTACTGCTTGAACCACCCTTTGACTATTTCTTTGGATGTCTATAGCCTCTTGTCTTATTGCATGCGCAATTTCTTGTTGTTGTCGAGAAATTGCGCCAATAGGATCTGTCTGCGAGCATCCTATAAGCAAGAGGGCTATGGTAAGCCATATACCTTTCATAAAGTTCCTCCTTTTATTCTATCAGAAGTATGAGGTTTTTTTCGTTTTTCACAAGGTGGGGGTAGCTAGATTTCAAATAGAGTTGTGGTTGGGGTTATACCTTGACAGATTATGTGTTGACTATATGTTCAAAAAAAATGGAGGTTAATTCTGATGAACAGAAAAAACTTGGAAGATGCGTATAAAAATTCTCCTTCAGCACACATGAAGGGTTTGCAAGGCCTCAAGGTTTTCAATGCTAGTGCTGCGAAACTCTCTACTGAGCTATTGCGGGAACTTATGAAGTATGGGGTTGTACTTTCTGCAAAGGAGGCTGCTGACTTCCTTATTGAGGAGATGTCTGAGGTGCCGGACCCTCCTCTTGGGTTAAAATTAGCTTTTGAATTTAATCCTGAAAAAAAAGAAGCTGTGGTTCTTAAAGATAAGCATGGAAGTGTGTTAATACAGGCTACAAGAGTACATCATGATATTGAGGATGATGTTGAGCAGCTTGCGAAAAACTTTAATAGACTGTCATAAACCAATGAAAGCAAAAACGCCCGCGATGGGCGTTTTATTTATCGTTGTAGTTGTAATTGCTCCTTCAGTAGCTCCTGTATACGCATGTTTGTCTGGTGAACTTCTTCCTCTGATTTGGTCTTCTTGTTGTGAGGGGAGAGGGCATGGAGCTCTTTTTCCAGCTTTAGCCACTGATCCATGGCTTTCTTGGAGGCTACTTCCATTTCTACCCATCCTGCGCCCTTGAGTGTTCCTTCCTCGAGTTGCTTGAGGTACGATTTTTCTGGTAGGGCATCTACAGGTTCACCTTTTGGATTGGTCTTGTAGTAGAAGATATATGGCTTTGAGGTCTCTGCTTTTGCTAGGGTCTCGACGGTCATGGCGTATGTTTGTTTTAAGTACGTCTTGCAAGTATACCACAGGGTTTCGTGTTTTTTCAAGAATCTTGTATAATCCAGGTACGTTTTCTTACCTCAAAATATGCAAAATCCGTTTGTTCGTATGATGGTACAGGCCTTGGTGGGGGCTGCCGCTGGAGTCCTTGCTGGGTTTCTTCTCGCGTTTTTGATCTTTGGCTTGGTGCTAGTGGGGGAAATGATTTTCCCAATGTCATATATGGAGCCAGGATCGTTTATGCCGTTTGTACCTCTTTCTACGCTCTGTATGGCGTTTGGTGCAATGATGGGGGCGCTTCTTGGAGGTTTGTTTCGTGGTACTCCTAAGAAAAAGTAAGTATGCATAGGGCAAAGCAGCGTTCACTTCAGCCGCTACTCGAGCTTTGGTACTTTGTTTTGCCTTTTCTTGCATTTATTGGGATCGGACTTCGTGATCCTGATTTGGTGATGCCAATGGCCATATTTGGGTGGCTCCCCGTGGTGATGTATTGGCTGTTTAATTACACCAAAAATATCTCCATGCACCGTACATGGTGGCAGGGAGTGCTTAAGTGTTCTAGTATTGCTGCACTGTTGCTGCTTGAGCTTTTTGTGCTGCGTCAGTCGTTTTGGAGTGTGTTTTCACTGCTCATGTTTTTTGAAGCTATTACGCTTTCTTTTGCCATTGTTTTCTATCTCTTCGGCATGCTCCGTGATGCTTGGCGTGACGAGATGACCTTTCCTGTAGTGTTTACCATAGTCGTTCTTGGCGGCTCTGCATATGGGGTGGGGAGTGTAATACTACAAACGGAGCAAGCGATCTTTTCTTCCACTCCTGCTATGTTGGTGTTTTGCTCTGCCTTTGCTTTTGATTTGTTTTCAGAATTTCGATTTTTTCATGGAATTGTTACTTACAAGGTGCAGCCAGATGAATCCCACTTTGATGATCATGGGCACTGGTATGCAATGGCGATTTTGGCTTGGATAGTGCTTACTCCGCTTCTGATTGAAGGACTCCGATGGCTTGGAGCATGAGATCACAGCTGTCTTGAACGTGTTTGAAGCGATCGGCGTTGAGGTGAACTCCGCCATACCATCTGGTGACTACCATGATGGTATTGACCATGTCGTGTTTCCTGAGACTACGAAGGATAATCATGCCTGCACCCGTTTCACCATCATCTCGTTTTACTTCGTGAATACTGCCGTCGTGGGAAAGGCGGGCTGCAAACGTGTTGTGCGTAGCTTTTCGATATGCCTTATCTCGTTTGAGTTCCTTGAGGAAGGCGTTTAGCTCCTCTCTGTTGCTGACCTTTCCTATGGTGACGGAATATTTGGAGCCACGGTCTGAAATAGCATGGTGGAGTTGCTTCCATGCTGGGGACGTAGCTTCATGGCCAAAGGAGAAGGCTGGTTGCGTCATGTTTATTTCCCTTTATTTTTGCTCATATAGATAATTCTGCTTGGTCTACGACTGTTTCTTTGTTTCCCTCCGTCTTTTTCTCCATTTCCTCCGCCTGATGCAATGGTAGGGAGAAGTGAATTGATGATTTTGAGGTACTGCCATGGTTTGTAGATGTGCTTCATGACAATGGTGTCGTTGAGTGTTGGGGCATACAGATAGATTTCTCCGTACTTGAAGAGGCGACCAAAGAAACTTTGGTCGAGAGAGACGGTTTCAATATTGCGAAGAGCGTAGACATCGCGGCGAACGCGGAATACACCAGTATTGTAGATGATGTTTTCTCCCGTGATTTTGTAAAAGTTAAAGAACCAACCAAGGATTACATATCCCAAAGTGAAGAGTTCTATACCTCGTATGCCCATGAGAAACAGGGGAGAGTTGTTTACGAACCATCGAGGAGAGGTTGGGGCGATGGTGAGGATATGAAATCCCATGTGGATAAGGAGGAAAACGAAAGCAACACCAAGAATCCTCAAGTTGAGGAAGAGTAGGGCCTGACGGACAATGGTCTCACCCGTAAGTACCGCCCGGTTCTCGTTGTGACCTGGAGTTGTGTTCATGTGGGATGGGTTTGACTGTACACTAACGTACCATGAAAAAGGAGTGTTCGCAATGCGTACACTCCTTTTTGAGTCATAGGGCTTGGGGCTTAGGGCCTAGAGTTAGGGCCTAGGTCTTGGGTTAGCCGCGTTCGACGCGGGGGGTTAGGCGTAGACCATGTTGTGGAGGTCTGCGATGCGGTGCCATGCTGGTCCCTCCAAGTGGTCTTGCTCTCGGTCAGAGAGGTGTTCGATGGTGGAAAGGGCGTAGGTACCGCTTGGGGAAATTTTGTGAATATGGATGTTTCGAATTTCACCTGCCTTTGGATAGGTAGATACTTTATCTCCCTCTACGCACCATGAATAGGTATTGCTGTGCTCATGTGAATCATACTTGGCAATAGCGGGGAGCTTGTGAAGCTCCGTCTCGAGTTCCTTTCCAGTAAATCGTGCTGCGATAGTTCGCTCACCATTATGTCCTACGCATAGCACTGATCCTTGATGATACCCAACTACCTCCATGTGCATATCTTGTCCTAGTTCATTTTTTACGGTTACTAGGCGTCCTACGGGGAATTGGTTTCGTACTTCTTCACTACAATCTAGACCAAGTAAGACTTTCAGCTTGGTGAGTACTGTTTCCTTGTTTCGAGTAAGAAGATGACGCTGCTCGGGAAGAGTCTTGGCTAGAGTTACGTTGTGCCGTGGAGATAGGATTTCCATGAGGGTATATTAGTATGTATATTTGTTTGAAGTTTGGCGTCCTTTAGTGTATTGACGAAAAATTTCGTATAAGGATACCAGAAAGCGATAAAAAAAGCAAAAGCTTTTTTCATCGAATTATTAGTTGTTCAATTATTAATGATTAATTAATATTTAATGAAATAAAAAAGCGGCCTAGTAGGCCGCGGTGGGTCTCGCATTGGCGTGACCTCCTTTCTTTATATTTCCCTAGGGTGAGGAGTCAGTGTTTTTGACTTCACCTACTACATCAGAGCTAGGGGTTGGCTCTGGGGTAGGACTATCTGAGGGCTCTGGGCTCTCAGGTGCCGTGGGTTGCGGCAGATCCAAGTCTGGGATCTCTGGAGGGTCGATGTTGTCGGTGTCCTCCACCGGTTCCTGAGTAGGTTCAGGAGTGGGTTCCGGTGTTGGTTCCTGGGTAGGAACCGGTTCCGGCTCGGGGAGAGCCGTGGGAGTGGGTGCCGGTGTGGGCTCCGCGTCCTCCCAGACTTCGTTTCCTGTGTAGGATGATGAAGTCGTTGGTGGTTCCCAAGGATTGCTTGGGGGTGAGGGGAAGCTTGACTCGAAAGAGCTTGATCCGCTTCCTGAGCTACCTCCATAGCTTTCCCACTCTGGGGGTGTACCATACCCACTTGTATAGAGATCTCCGGGAGGAGAGGGTAAGGTACTATTGGTTGGTGCAGCGCTGAACGTAGGCACTGTTTCGACTATGATGGGTCGATCCAGTGCTCTGAGAGCTGTGTCTCGTGCAGCTTCCGCTGCTGCGAGATTGCTTCGCAGGTTGGTAATTGATTCCAAGGCATCCTGGTATTCTTCCAGGGGTACCGTTGGTTTCTCCTCCTCCAATATTTCAACCTCTTGGGTCTCAATTTTAGAGGGAAGATCGGTGCCTCCGAGGGTATCGGGCTGTACTCCGCAACCACTGAGTAAGATTCCTGCGGCCAACATAGAAAAGAAATGTTTCATTCCCTTCTCCTTTCTAAAAAAATTACTTTGATTTTTTGATCCCACTTCAAGAGTGGAATAGAGTATTTTACATATATTGTATATATTGTCAAATATATTTGTCATAAAATGCTTTGGAATAAGTGGATTGTATTGAAAAAAGCAGCCAAACGGCTGCTTTTTTCTTGTCCAAGTTCTTTGTTTACTCGGGGAACTGAACCTGATAGGTACCGGCAGAAGTGGTTTCTACTGGGTAGGTGAGTCCTAGTTTCTCGATCACACGAGCGAGGAGCGTCGCTGCCTCACCTCGGAGGATCTGCTCTCCTGGAGCAAAGAGTCTTCGACCATCTACTTCACGTCCAGTGATGAGACCATTTCGTACTGCGTAGTACACATATGGTGCATACCAATTGTCCACTGGCACATCCTCGAGGATAGCATAGGTGAAGCTTGGGTTTGCTGTTCGGAAGAAGTTGTACTCCGTTGCGATAGTTCGCTCAGCCTCAGCTCTCGCTGCACTATCTGTGAGCGTGCTGTCTGCAGCCTTTTCTGCGGCCATGGCTGTTGCTACGGCGATCACCTTGGCTGCTTCAGAACGGAGGATAGAGTTTCCTGCTCGGAAGGTTCGATCCTGGTACCCTGTGAAGAGTCCAATTTGGTTGAGAGCACGTACTGGCTGATAGAACCAATCATTGATTCTCACGTCTACAAGGTCAGGAGCTGCGCTTGAGTTCGCAGTCTCGATGAGGTACGTATTCTTGGTAAGCTTCGCAAACTCTGCTCGGTTTACTGGGTTACCTGGACGGAAGGTTCTGTCTGGGTATCCAGTCATGATTGCTCGTTGCTGTAGCGCAAGAATTGGTACGTAAGCAAAGTTTGAGCTATCTACATCTACGAGTGAGCTATCTGCTGAAGGACAGGTTGGAGGACAGAATTGAGTCGTTCCAGTTGTTGTATTGTCTCCAGTATTATCTCCTACTGTTTGGATTGGCTCTACATTCTGGATGTATCCTGGAGCAGTGCTCGCAAGAAGTGTACTTGGTACGTTGAGCTTCTGATTGCTATCGTTTTGCTTGATGTCTGTACTGATTGCATCCCCGCTGATTACAAGGGATCCAGATGTCTTTGTAGCCTCATTGTTGGCTGCGATCACCCATGCGTATACAGCATTTTCATTTGCCTTGATGGATGTCTGCGCTAGGTAGGTTCGGTCATTGACTGCTCCTGCTGTGGCACATACTGCGCTTCCTCCTGTCTTGGCATAACACATGGCAATAGGGATCTGACGAGCGATTGGACTATTCATCACAATTCGCGCATTCATGGTGTCTCCTGATACTCGCTCCCATGTGATAGACTTGAAGTTCATGGTTACCTCCTGACTTGTCGCAGCAGGCTTGAGACTCTCAGTCTGCACCTTGATGGTCGCATTTTCGTCCTTTTCTGTGATCGTTACCGCGATTGGCTCATCAGCAGCAGGTTCGATACCGAGAGTACCCTTGGTATTGAGCGGTGTATCTCCTACTACAAGTTGCCAGTCGTAGAGGTTTGCTGTATCCGCTGCTATCTCAGTCTTTACAAGGAACACTCCCTTATCTGTTCGCTCTGCGTCCACACAAGTGGCCGCTGCGATAGAGTCGCTCAGTCTATAACAAATCTTGAGATCAACTTCAGCTGGTAGGTCCTTGCCGAGGTCAATAGTAGCCTCCATCTTTCCATCCTTATTTTCAAAGCTTACGTCGCTTACATCTACCTTCAGATCGGTGGTGCCATCATTGTTTTCCGTCTTTTCTACCTCTCCTACAGTTTGATCACCTCCATTTTGCTGGTTTTGTGATGCAGCTGCTGTGGTAAACTCAACGGTCTTTGACTCTGTGAGCTCTGCTTCGTTCGTAGCCGTTACCTTCAGCGTATAGGCAGTACCTGCAGGTAGGGAAGCACTGATGTTCTTTGAGAAGGCATCTGCATTATCCTCACCTGGAAGGCTAAGCTCCATCGCAACTTCTTCATCACTTGCAAAGGCTCCATCAGCATTCAGGTACTTACCAGTTGCTTCGTTCTTGAGACTGTAGGTAAAGCTTGTGATCGCCGATTCTTCGTCCTTCACCGTACCTTCAATCTTGGTAAGGGAAGTAGACTCGATGCTTGGCTTTGTGATGGCAAGTTCTGGCTTGGTTGTATCCACGTCCGTGTTTTCACCCAGAAGGGTAAAGGTTGCCGTGTCACTTCCAAGGTTTCCTGCTGTGTCCACTGCGTACACGGTTAGGGTGTACTCACCGGCCTCAGTAAGGCTCTTTGTGATGCCAAAGGTATTTGCTGCGTTGATGGTCAGTGGGAACTTCACTTCGGCCGTGCCATTGAATGCACCGTTTTCTCCAAGGCTAGTGAGCCATGTTTCTCCCTTCTTGAGAGAGAACTCGCTACTCGCTACCGCTACGTTATCGAGGATGGTTCCTGTCATACTAGCAACGATTTCGTTACCAGCTTCTATAGGGTTTACAATAGAGACGTTTGGTCCCTCTGTATCCTCTTCTGGGGTAGAGAAGCTTACGGATGCTTCCGTGGTTAGACTTGCTTCATTTGTCGTAAACACTGTTACGGTGAAGTTTGTTCCAGCTGAGAGTACAAGATCCATTTCCTTGCTAAAGCTTCCTTCAGCATTGGTTTCTGGATTTGGGATATGCTCAGCCATATTGAGCTTGATAGCGTTTTCACTTGCTATGAAGGCTCCTTCAGTACCCAAATATAGTCCGTCTGACTCACGCTTGATCGCGTAGGTAAGGGAAGTGATCTGACTCTCAGCATCTACTACCGTACCTGCGATGCTAGACAGGGTAGTTGCCTCAGCCGTTGGGCTTGTTAGGCTAAGTACTGGTTCTGTCGTATCTGGTGACTCAGGAGTTTCGATATTGAAGGTTCGAATCTTTTGGTTTGGATTACCTTCTGTATCAACAGCTCGAAGTTTGAACGTGTAGCTTCCTTCGTCTGTTAGTGCTTCTGAGAACTCTACAGTCCAACTATCTGAGTCGAGTGTAATTTCATGGAATACTTCATCTGTACTTGTCCATCCAAATACTCCGTCAGTTTCTGCATAGTAATGGGTACCGTTGAAGAGAGAGTACTCTACAAGTTCAACATCGCTCATCTCGTCATTTGCGGTACCAAAGATGCTGGTAATGCTTGCAGCAATGGCTCCATTTTCTGATGGGGAAGCGATTTCGATGCTTGGTCCCTCGGTATCTGGTGCAGCTTCTGTTGTAAAGGTGAACGGCGCTGTAGCTCCTTGATTGTTAAACTCATCTCTATAGAGGAATATGAGTGAGTAGGTTGTAGATGGAGCGAGTTCACCTGTAAACTCTGCAGTCCATTCCTGTGGCTCACTTAAGTCTCCAGCGGGGAACGCAATATCGTTGTTGATTGCGTCTTCGATAGTATCCACACTCTCAAAGCTTTCGGTATTTGCGTTCCAGTACAAGATAGGTGTTGTATCTTCCGTATTGAGTCTGTATTGGAAGTACTCTAGTGCTGAATCATCTTGGATTGTTCCTCGAATGGTTCCAAGTGTTGTATCACCTTCTGCAGGAGATGTAAGAGTCCACACTGGAGCTTCCTCATCTGCTGGCTCCTCAGGCGCTGGTGTTTCTACCGTAAACGTTCTTGTTACTTCTGCAGCTTCGTTGAAGGCAATATCCCGCGCATTGAGGGTTACGGTGTACGTATGTACTCCTGGCTCCGTAGGACCTGCTAGGGTTACGGGAATACTCCACGAACTATCTGTAGCAACTACATCAATCATTTCTACGTTTTCTGTTGTTCCGTCTGGATTGATAGGGTTGCCGTTGCGTGTAAGGGTAGCCACGAAGTCTCGGATGTTATCTTCCTCAATAGTTCCTGAGATTGTCGTTACCGTTGTCTTCTTGTTGCTTCCTGCACCTGGGTTGAGTACGGAAATTACTGGCTCTGCATCGTCTGTCTCTTCGAAGTATGCATTGTCTAGCGTATGCGTGCTTTCAGTGTTTGAGAGTACTGTATTGCTTACGCTGTTACCTTCTGTAGTTTCTTCAATAGTGAAGGTACCTCCTACATTCAATTCTTCTCCTTCTAGACTAAGGAACCACTCATAGTCTCCGGCAGGGTAGCTGTTTTCGATAAATGTGGTGTATCCAGCCTCAGGCAGCTGTTCCATTTCAAAACACTCTATGAGATCTAGTGTGTCGATACAGAACTCTACAAGGAGATTGCTTGGTAGGTAGTCTAGGGTTGTGATCGTTGGTACTAGGTACTCTGTCTCGAGCAGGCTTGAGATCTGGAGGTCCATAGGCTCTTCGATACCTGCCATGGTTACTGTTGATGTTCCATCCGTATTGTCTGTTACTTCTGCTGGAACCTTTGGTTCCTCTACTGGTTCTGGCTCTACAAAGGCAGTGATGGAAAGCCCTCGTACTTCTGAGTTTGTCGTAACTTTTCCATCGCTAACCTGAATGAGGTACCAGTAGTCACCGATAGGGTAGGTGTGTGTATGACTCATTGACTCAGCGGACCCAGCCGGCATTTCGATACCAGTTGTGAGTACTGTTTCTGCTGTTGGCGTTTCTTCATCTGCTGTAGCTTTCGCTAGCCAAATATGCTTGAAGCTTAGTGCGTCTCCATCTGAATCCTCTGCAGTCCATGTATGCGTAACCTCTACAGAAGTTTCTTCAGAAGAAGTTGCTTCGAAGTTTGCACCATTTGCAGGGGCTGTGAGTTCCATTGTTGGTGCTTCGTTGTCCGTAATAGTGTCCAAGACTACGGTTTCGCTTCCTCCTTCTGGCTCTACTACAGGAGCTGCTTTGGTTGTCAATGTCTTGATTGCTCCCTCAGCATTTCTCCAATCAATATCCCGCTCTGTGCTTTCTCCGATGAACCGTACTTTGAAGGTATAGCTTGTTTCTGGGCTAAGTCCGGAAACGGTTTGTACAAAATTCCATGTTCCACTTCCGTCACCTGTTGGTACGAATGTAGGAGTCGAGCTTGATGAACTTTCAGATGCTTTACTGTACAGAATCTTGAGTTCAGATCCCTCGATGTTTCTAAACTGTCCCGCGAGCTTTATGCTCGTATCATTGATAGCCACAGCTTGCATTTCAAACTGCTCGAGCTCTGGATCTTCCTCTGGTGGCTCAGGTAGCGGTGCCACTACTTGGAACGGTGCTTCTACGAGTGCCTTTGTGTATCCATTTGTTTGGAATACCCGTAGGATGTAGGTTTTACTTTCGCTGTTATCAAGCGTGTCTGCTGGGGAAGAGAACGTGAGTGTGTCTTCGGCTTTGCTCATGCTAAAGGTTCGTACACCAGCTGATGGATTTTCAAGCTCTGATACTTCTAGTCGAAGTGCCACATTTCCACCCGCACTTGAGTCTAGATGCTCTGCAAAGAAGTTCACTTGGTAGTTGTTTCTTCCATCCTCTAGCTCCGTGGTCGTGATCGTGATAGGGGACTGTCCTTCTTCTGTTGTAGCTTTGAAGTACTGGGTGTCGTCTTCAGGGACAATAACCTGTGGCTGATAGTAGACAGGATCATTGGTGTTTGTTGCAAAGAATCCTAGATCTTGAGGTACGGTAAATGACTGTCCATTCTGCTCGATGATAGTGCTTACGCCAGAACTTGATGTGGTTCTGATCTTGTAGAGTACTGTATACTCTTCGCCAGTTTCTAGCTGACTGTAGAGTACTTCGCCGATGTGATTTCCGGATGTGATAGACTTATGAGTTCCGAAGATGGGTGTGTCAGTTCCTCGTTTGCGTACTTCGTAACTTTCGATGGAATTGAAGTCAGCAATAGTTCCTCCTGCTATCAGAAGTTCTACACCTGTTTCAGCACTGTTTTGCCTCGTTGAACGTGCAGGAGCTGTAGTAGTATTGAAACTTTCGTCCTTTGCAAAGAGGGTGAGGGGGTTGTACTCGAGGTCAACTACTCCTGATACTCCTGTATCATCGTCAGCTACCGTAAGATTCCATGCAACTTGCTTATCACTATCGTATCGAATAGGGAGTACTCCCTCAAAACTCTTGGTTGTAGCGTTGTAGCTGAGTGGAGTACATGTTGGAGAGGCTCCTTCAATACAAAGTTTTGTAAATCCTTGTGCTGCAGCAGGGAAGTTTGCTACGTTCACGGTGAGAGCTGTGTTGGCACTGTTTGCCGTGTCCTCTTGGAAGCCAAAGCTTACCTCTACATTTTTTGCATTGTAGTTGAGCTCTAGCATTCCTTCGTCTGGAACTTTTCTTTTGTTTACTGTGATAGTCGCTCCATTAATTCTCTCTGTAGTGAAGAGGTAGATTCCAGGTAGGAAAAACTTTCCATTTTCACGATCGATCAGTCTATTGCTTGCTGCAATATCTCGATCTAGTGGAATCCGGTACCCTCCATTGCTATGCGCTAGTACTTTTCCTTCATTGTTATAGAGGGTGAGGTCACCATCATTTGTTACAATACGAACAGATCTTGCCTCTTCCGTGTCACCATATGCAGGTGCCTCACTGTTGTCATAGAGTTCTTTTGCGAAATAGTGCTCATACGGGTATGGCTTTGAACTACCACTACCAAGTGATTGATAGTCATTTGAACTACCGTTTCTAACTCTTCGGTCAGGCGATGAAATCGCAAAATCATCTTCACCAAAGGTAGCTTCCATATAGTACTTATTGTTCACCACATAGACGGTAGGTGCTCCAGCCTCATCTCGATCTATTCTTGAGTCTGCACTTGCGAAATCAAGGGTCACTTCTACATCATCCTTATCGAGAAGATTGATAGGGAGGTAGATGTAATTGTAATCGTCAGTCTCGAAATACGTGTCTGTTTCTACAGAACGGCTATAGCTTGCGAATTCTAAGAAATTCCATCCTTCCTCAGCAGTACCTGGGGTAAGCGAATAGGAGTTACTGAGTTCCGTATCTGGGGCGGTCTCCGTGATGGTCGCGTTAACTTCTCGTATGCTCCACACAACGTCACTTCCTGTTGCATTTCCAATACCAAGGGCAAGCCGACTTGCGTTGGCTGTGGATGCGTAGAAGGTATTTTCAAGCCTACCTACTTCACTTTCACCATTTTTTAGTATGATACGGTCGTTGCCTGGGTCGAAAACGACGGTGTAGACTGTGCTTCCACTAAAGCTATGTGAAATCTTTCTCTCCATGCTTTCACCTACAAGTGCACTGTTGCTCCACACGTCTGAAGTGGTGTTGAGAGGTGTATTTGCTGTACTACTTGCTAGGAGCTCATTTTGACAAATTGTCACAAAGGCCTCTTTGTCTTCTGTTGCCACTCGAATATATGCATTTTTTGTTCGTGTACATGGGGAAGAGAGACTAGCTTGGTCAATTGTTACCTCTACAAGGGACGTATTTGAGATACCTGCTTTTGTTTTGATATCTCTTTCTCCAAAGTCACTTCCAACCTCCATAGTAAACTCTTCTGTGCTGGAGTTAATGCTTCCAGTTCCTTCTCCAGAGGTATCCCATCCTTGGAAGGTTGTGAATGAGTTGCTGTCGTATGGGAGGAGACGATAGGTCCTTGAAAATGTGATATTCTCTTGGTTTCTATCTTTGATATATGGTTTGAGCTGAACAGCAAAGTTTTTTAGGTATACTTTTTTGTAGTTTGTTCCTGAGGTCTGTGAGCCAAAAGCTATCGTAGTTCCACCCTCGTAGTATCTAGGAGCGGGATCTGTTTGAGGGACATTAATCGTGTACCCTGCAGAGGGGATTTCTATGGTGTTTTCGCCACTAACACCCTTATTGACTGTAATGCTAAGATTTTTGTCTTTTAGTACTCCGTTTACTGTCTGAATGTTTGTTCCAACTGGATAGATTTTTCGTAGGTACCAATGGTAATTTGTGCTTGAACTACTGGATCCTGATAGTTGAATGTCTGTGGTGGTATTCGAAACTTCAGATCTTGAGTCAAAATTGTCAAATACTGCTACTTCATTCCTACTAAAATATATTCTTAAATGTCCACCATGCGCATTGGTAGGAATTTGAATGTATGGAGCATTCCCTGTAAAGAGATTATAGTAATAATAGTATGTACCTCTTTGATACCCGTAGTAGCTATAGTAAGGACTACTATAGTTATATACAGAGCTTCCAAAGGAGGGTAGTTGACTGAGGTCTAGGCTTGCCTCGAATTCTAACGCTTGATCTCCTTCTGGTATATCTATGGGAAGGTACATTTCATTGGCGTTGTTGTTGAATTCAAATTCAATACCATTTGTTCCATTTGGTGAAGGTACAATTGACTTTCCAGTCTCGTGAAATAGCCAACCTTGACGCTCAACTTCCTTTTGAATTTCTACTGATTGTTCATAGTTGTAGGATGCATTGAACTGTTTTGCATCGTCATCCTCGTTGATAATTCTTGCATCGATGGTGTACCAATGTGTGGTTGTGGAAAGTCCATTATCCACGGTTTGGTCACTAGATGCTCCGAAGAAGATACCTGCTCCGTCTGCGGTTTGTGTGATAGCAGCTCGTGTATAAAAGGCGTTTTCAACATCAATAACCTCTTCACCAGTATCTTTGTTAATGAGAAGTAGGTGATTGGTTCCACTTTCGTCGATGTACGCTAGGAGTCTAAATGGATCTCCTGATTCAAAATTCTCTATGCTTGCGAACTCTACGGTGAGAGGGGCAATAACGGTTGCGTCAGCAGGGTATCCTTCTGTTCCCTTGAATTCATTTACCCCTGCTTTTGTAAATACAAATTTATCTTCACAGATGGTAACTCCTCCTTCAAGGTCATCGGCAGTCCGGATCTTGATATGCGCTCCTTCAGCGTGTAGACAATTGGAAACCTCAGTGTCAGCAGCAACATCCACCATGATGACGTTTTCTGCTAGGCTGTAGTCCCAATTGATAAAATTCTTATAATACGAGTTTGATTTGTTTTCGGTATTTCTTGTGAACCGATATACTCCTTCTGCATCTTCGTTTGTAGAAGATGTTGAGTTGTTGTTCTCGTATTGCCATCCTTGCTCGGACGGACTGTTGTATGAGCTTTGATCTCCAAAGCTTGGAATATCCAATTTATAGTGCACGGCATAGTCATACGACTGCAATGCAGCTAGCCGGTCGGCTTCCGGATCGCTTCCTCCATCGAGTAGACTCGACTGAAGAAAGTTGCCAAGGCCGAAGTAGGCGATGGCTCCCAGAGCGAGGATTCCGCCTAGGCTAAAAAGTAGTTTTTTGTTTGTCCCTGTCATGGTGTTTGTTTTAGAAATAGGGCTTTCTAGATAGTATACCATATATGTTGGGAACGAGGCGAGTGTTTGCTCGCCTTTTTAATTAATAATTTTGAAATTACTAATTAGTAATTATTAATTGGAATGTCTTTGTTTCCACTGTATTGCTGCTCCTAGGCTTCCTGCGTTTTTTAGTTCACTTTTTTCTAGCCGAAATGTGCTTGGGATACCGTGGTGCTCTAGGTGTTTTTCTACTTCTTTCTGTAGGATGTCCTTTGTATTACCTAGAAGGT
>JAUIFW010000011.1 GCA_030430105.1 bacterium
TCAACTTGTGAGACTCGTGCTCCTCGAACAACTCTACCGAGCGCGAAGTATCACGCTAGGTAGAGAGTATCATCATGGAGAAAAATTTTAGGCTGATTCGATGAGGTAGCCTAGTTGGAGAAGTTGCTCCTCTGAGAGTTGTGGACCGATGATTTGCATAGCGATTGGAAGTCCTTCGTGTTCTCCAATTGGAAGCGATAGTCCAGGAAGCCCAGCACACGCTGCGGGAATAGTAAAGATATCATCGAGGTACTCTGCCATAGGATCAGCGTAGCTACCAGATGTGGGCGCGAACCCTGCGGTTACAGGACCTATAAGCAGGTCTACTTCCTTGAACACTGCGTTGAATTCTTCGATAATCTTGGTTCGAAGCTTGAGTGCTTTCTTATAATAGGCGTCATAGTATCCGTGAGAAAGCACGTAGGTACCAAGCAAGATTCTTCTTTGTACTTCTTTTCCAAATCCTTCTGTGCGATTGTTCACGTAGATTTGGTCGAGTGACTCGCTATCTCCCTTTGGACCAAAGCGTATTCCATCGTAGCGAGACATGTTTGAGCTAACTTCCGCAGGTACGAGAATGTAGTAGGCAGAAAGTGCGAGCTTGGTACTTGGGAGCGAAACCTCCTTGATGGTATGTCCTTGCTCTTTGAGCATTGCTATTTGCTTCTCTAGAGCTTCCTTGATAGCTGGGTCTACATCATCACTCATGTACTCCTTTGGCACACCAATGGTGAAGGTAGCTGGCGTTTTGAGGGCAGCTACATAGTCAGGTGGAGTATCGTTTAGCGTGGTTGGGTCGCTTGGATCTTGCCCTGCGATGGTGGAGAGTACGGCCGCTACATCTGTTACGGTATTGGCTATAGGTCCTACGGTGTCAAAGGATGAGGCCATGGCCATGGATCCAAATCTAGAGGTACGACCATAGGTCACTTTTAGTCCTACGACGCCACAGTAGGCTGCAGGTTGCCGGATGGATCCACCTGTGTCTGTACCGATGGTAAACACGCTACTTCCTGCTTTTACGGCTGCTGCACTTCCTCCAGAAGACCCCCCAGTCATTCTCGAAGGGTCTATGGGGTTTTTTGCTGCACCGTAGGCACTGTGTTCATTGGATCCTCCTTGAGCAAACTCGTCGCAGTTATTTTTAGCAATGAGAATCGCTCCCGCTTCTTTTACCTTGGCAATAACGGTCGCATCGTACATCGGTACAAATCCCTTGAGGATTTTAGATGCGCCAGTGCTTTCAATGCCCTTGGTGCAAAGAATATCCTTGGCGCTAAAGGGCACTCCTTCTAGTGGGCGTAGCTCTTTTCCTTCTGCGATTCTAGCATCTACTTCCTTTGCGCTAGCTAGCGCCTCTTCTTCACAGATGGTGATGTGTAACCCTAACTCTTCTTGTTCTTTCTTTGCCTTCGAAATTGCTTCTTTTACGAGGGACGTACAGCTTGCTTTCCCACTTCGAAGCGCTTCTTGAATGTCGTGTATAGTCATGTGCATATGCATGTTATTCGAATACCTGTGGTACACCCACCTGTCTCATTTCTACGGGCCGCTCTGTTGTTGCTAGAATTTCCTCTGCTACGGACTTTTCAAAGGGTGCTTTTTGAGCCGTATCTTCCTCTGTTTGATTGGTGAGCCCTGTTACTTGGTTGGTTTCTGGAACCGTTTCTAGGTCAACACCGTCGAGCTCTTTCATGTGTTCTAAAATACCTCCTAGCTCTGCTTGGAACTTCTCCTTTTCCTCATCTGTAAGTGAGAGTTTTGCGAGTTGTGCAAGTTTTTCAATCTGTGCTTTGTCCATGGTCTCGTAAAATATACGCAGCTACTCTATAGAAACTCTGATGATGACGCAATCCAAGCGCATGAGAAGGGCTCTTGTTTTTGTAATAAAATATTGCACAATATACATTTTTCTTTAGGATTAGGGTAGTATGTACTTCACTTGTGTGCTGTGGAAATGATGTCTGGTGAGACACCTTATCTCGAGGTGGGACGTATTGATGAGGATGGAAAGGAGCATTTATCTACTCCTTATTTGAAGCAGGCTGAGGAATTTATGGAAGCGCTTCGGCACGATATAGCATTTGGAAACTTGAGAACGGCGAAGGAATCTTCGTACGAGACCCTTACGACCACACAGAAGCGGCTTATTCGTACTCTGACAAAGCTTTTTCGCTCCAAGGATTTTGATGGGTATGCAGAGGAGTTTGTACGGCAGGTGAATGGATCAACTGGCTCGCTTTCTGTGGAGTATGAAAAGTATGCAGGTCAGTTTTTTTACAAGCTTCAAGGGAAGCGGGCTTCGAGCAAAAAGGAGCGTCAATTACTTGAGATGGTTGGTAGTGTTCTTACGCGACTTCATCCAGCAAGCTGGGACGAAATTGACCTTTTTTATGAGCGTCCACATAAGCATTTATCTTCTGTGAATACCTATGTTGATACCTTTGGACCAGAGATGCTAGAGGATTTCGAGGATGCTGCGGATATCGTTTCTCTAGCATCACTTGCGTCATTCGCAGTATTCTTCGATCGATATGAGTTGTTTATTGATCTGGAGTCTGCTTTGGTTCAAGGTATCGATGAAGCATCTTCAGAGGATATAGCTCGTACACTTAGGCTTCTCACACCAGTTGCTGATGAATATGCAGAGCTTGTGAGAAAATTGGTAAAGACCTTGGAAAAACGTGAAGAGGATGGTTTTGCTTCACCTCTTTGTATCTCTATGGGGCTTACCTTCCGAAAATATCTTAAGGATGAGACGCTTTATAGTTTGATCATGGCGGAGCTTCCCTTTACGTTTTTGGGGGAAGAGGAGCAGATTCTTCTTGTGCGAGCATTGACGGATTCTGCAATGCCTTCCAAGGAGGGGGAGGATCGCACTAAGGACTTCTTTTTTATCGAGGCATTTTTAGACGCTTTAGGTACCCAGGCTTCGACTAGACCGAGGGTGCTTGGTGAGCTTCTCCATTTTTTCGATGCAAATCCAAAGCGCTTTTCTATAGAGCATGTGGAGACACTACTTCGTATTGCTGCGCCAAGCTTCTATATGTTGCTTCCACATGAGAAGGCTGTGTATATCACATTGCTTGTGAATACTCGGCAGGAGGCAATGGTCGAATATGGGTATAAGGTCCTATATGAGCTTTGTTTGGAGATGGGTAGGGGAAGCACGTTGCTTGATTCATTTACGTTGCTTAGAGCTACCTTGCAACTTCTTGCTACTTTGCATGTGCCAAGAGAAATGGATATGCGAGAGCCAGCGAAACGTATTCTCGACGCGTATGTGGAGAAACATGGTAAAAAGAAACTACGTTCGTATCGAGTCGCGGAATCTCTCGTGCGGCTTTTTGGGGACATTGATTCGCCAGAGTATTTGCAGGGTATTGCACGGGGATATCGTGATCAGGTGTATGCTCAGGTTGATCATGCTCCAGCTGTGGCGCCTCTAGTTCCTGCCCTTGAGCTGCTGCCGAGCATGTTGCCAGAGCGCAATGATATACTTTCTTACCTGCATGCCTCCTTTGAATCTGAGGCATTTGATGTGTACGAGAATTTAAGTTTGGGAGGGTATCGTGTAGATTATCTTGTTCAAACGGAGCAAGGGGCAAGAGCTGCGGTGTTTCTTTCTGATGATGCGCATATTGTGGAAGGGCAGTATTACCAACGGAGGCTTCGAGCATTTGAGGCAATGGGATGCGATGTGTTTGTGCGTACTCCTCAAGAATTAGGTACGCCTAATGGCAAGAAGGCATTAGTCACCAAAATACGCAGAGGTCTACGATCTCAACATGCTGCTATTTCACAGAGTATTGATTTGATGTGGGAGGACGAGCTGTTTGAGCAAAAACTTCTACCTTGTTTGGTGAAGCGCTTTCAAGTAGGCTTGGCGAAGCTTTGTTTTTCTTTGCCACATCGTGATCCAGAAAGCGCAGCGTTTGGGCATCTTCGATTCGGGATTGGGGGGACTGACGGTATTGCAGGCGATTCGCAGGCATCTACCTCATAAGGACTATGTATATTTAGGTGATGCAGCCCGTGCACCGTATGGTGCTCGTTCTTCTGCAATGGTGCGAAGCTATACTAAGGAGGCTTTACGGTACCTGGTAGAGGTTGAAGGCTGTGATATGGTCATTGTTGCTTGTAATACAGCGTCTGCTGATGCCGTGCCTTCACTTGTCCAGTCAGGCGCTTTCGAGGATGTACCTATTCTTGGCGTGCTTACTCCTACAGCAGAGGCTGCAATTTCTACTACTGGTGGGGCTGGAGTTGGGGTGCTTGCGACTGCATCTACGATTGCTTCTGGAGCATACCAACGTCTGCTCACTTCTGCGGGAGTTTCGCATGTGGTGGCGAATCCTGCACCATTACTCGTTCCTTTGATAGAGGAAGGGTGGGCTGCTTCTTTGGAAGCTAGACGGATTTTTAAGCACTATCTGAAGCCCCTCAAGGATGCTGGGTGCGATACCCTTATTCTTGGTTGCACGCATTACCCTTTGCTTCTCCCTTTTATCTCTGCACTTATTCCGCGTGGTATGCAGGTAATTGCCTCTGATATGGCTATGCCAAGATTTCTAGAGGAGCACTATGCGTTTCTTTTTGATGTATCTGAGAGGCAAGGAACGGTGCGTTATTTGACCACGGATTGTCCTGATCACTTTTTGGAGCGGATACAAAGTCTTTTGCATATTGGGGGACGGATTGATGTGGAGAAGGTGGATATCCGTGGCTCTGAGTAGGGCTTTACACCCGCGCTACGGTCAGTACTATGGCGAAGTAATTGCTTTCCTATGAACTACACAGTACTCACCTATGGATGTCAGATGAATGTTTCCGATACGGAACGAATTCATACGATGTTGCAGCAAGCTGGATTTACTCGTACAGAGGATCTGGACGCTTCAGATTTAGTGGTCTTCAATACCTGTAGTGTGAAGCAAAAAGCTGAGGATAAGGTGTGGGGGAAGATTCGAGATGTGTCACGAGGAAGAAAGCACAATCCCAACCTGCGCGTGGCTGTAACTGGTTGTATGGTACGGGATACCGGTGTGCATAGTAGGCATTCTGAGCGTTTTCACTCTAAGGATGCGTTGCTTCGTCGTTCTGATAGGATTGATATGGTGTTTCGTATCGAGGATTTGCAGGGGCTTCCTCAGTATCTCTCTGTGATTTATGGAAAGGAGCTTGGACAGGATTTTGATGAGGAAAACTCCTACTTTCAGGTTAGGCCCCAGTACGAGAGTAGTGCCCAGGTGTTTGTTCCTGTACAGACCGGGTGTAATAAGTTTTGTACCTATTGTATTGTCCCTTTTACAAGGAAGCGAGAGATTTCTAGGCCTATGGAAGAGATCGTGACTGAGGTGGAGGAGTTGGTCGCAAAGGGTGCAAAGGAAGTGACCCTTCTTGGTCAGACGGTGAATTCTTATACACATCCAGATAGCACTGCGACCTATAGTGACAATAACTTTGTAGAGTTACTCTACAGGATTAATGGGCTTCCTGGTTTGGATCGCTTGCGTTACACATCGCCGCATCCAATGGATATGGATGATGAACTTATTCGTGCTCATGTGGAGCTAGATAAACTTTGTAAGCATGTGCATATGCCTGCGCAGAGTGGGGATACGAATGTACTTCGCCGGATGAATCGCAAATATTCACGGGAGAAATACGTGGAGGTGATCAACGCGCTTCGTCGTGCGGTCCCTGATATTGTAGTCACGACGGATATTATTGTTGGGTTTTGTGGAGAGACGGAGGAGGAGTTTATGAATACGTACAAGCTTTTTGAAGAGCTCCGTTTTGATATGTCTTTTACTTCTCGGTATAGCGAGCGAGAGGGAACCTATAGTGCAAAGCGGCTTCCTGATGATGTAGCACCGGAGGAAAAAGCACGTCGGTGGCATATGCTCAATGATTTGCTCAAGGATATCGTGCGAGAAAAAAATAAGGAATATGAGGGGAAAACCGTGGAGGTGCTTGTTGAGAGGCAGCTTCCAGATGGGAGGTTAGAGGGCTTCTCTCGTGAGTATAAGAGGGTGCAGTTTCCTGGAAGAAAAGCATTTGTTGGACACGTACTTCCTGTAAAGGTGACGGGCAGCCAGGAGTTTGTGTTGTTTGGAGAAACCATGATTTAGGCTGGTTATTATAGAAACCCTATATTTTTGCTTGTCACGATCTGGGGGTAAATTTACCATCGAAGGTGATTGTTATGCTTTTACCTTGCTGTATGAAAAAAATTATAGGAGTTGGAGTTCTTGCCTTTGGACTTATGAGTTGTAGCCCTGGAGGAGAGGTGGCTGGTGGAGCTGCTAATTTTGATCAGTCTGCTATGCCTCAGCCAGGAGAGGAGATTCTTGTCCTCAATACGAGTTTTGGAGAGATGAAGCTTCGTCTTTTTCCATCTGAGGCTCCAGAGCATGTAACCAATATTAAGGAGCTTGCTAAGAGTGGATACTACGATGGACTGACGTTTCATAGAATCATTCCTGGGTTTATGATTCAGGGAGGAGACCCTGATGGAACGGGTACTGGTGGACACAGCTACAAGGGGCCAGGGACGAATGTGCCAGATGAGAGAAATAAGGAGGCGAAGCACATCTATGGTGCGCTTGCTATGGCAAAGACTGCTGCCCCTGATAGTGCGGGAAGTCAGTTTTATATCGTGAATAAAAAGACGGGTGTACAGCAGTTGGATGGAGGGTATACTGTGTTTGGACAGCTGTTTGAAGGAGAGGATGCGCTCGATAGTATCTCTGCGGTGGAAACGTACGAATGTGGTCCTGGGGAGTTCCAGGGATGTGACAAGCCGCTTGAGGACGTGATGATCATATCTGCTTCGATAGAACAGTATTAATATATAACGTTTACCCTATGCCTATTTTATTTGCAGTACTTGGAGTACTCGGCCTGCTCTTGATCCTAGTGGTTGGGATTTACAACCGCTTGGTTGGATTAAAGAATCGTGTAGAAGAATCTTGGAGCGGTATCGATACACAGCTCAAGAAGCGATATGACCTTATTCCGAATCTTGTTGAGACGGTAAAGGGGTATGCGAAACATGAGAAGGGAGTGTTTGAAGAGGTTACTAAAGCACGTACTGCTGCGATGAGCGCGAAGACTCCTGAGGAGCATGCAAAAGCAGAGAATATGCTTTCTGAGACTCTTAAGTCTCTCTTTGCTGTCGCGGAGGCGTATCCTGATCTAAAGGCCAATAGCAATTTTATGGAGCTGCAGGGGACTCTTGAAACGGTGGAGAATGATATTAACCAAGCTAGGCGCTATTACAATGCTGTGGTGCGAGACTACAACACTGCGATTGAGGTGTTTCCAAATAATCTGCTTGCGGGTATGTTTGGGTTTATGAAGCGGGAGTTTTTTGAGATTGAGGATGCGAAGGAGCGGGAAAACGTGAAGGTTTCCTTCTAGGGTTCTTGTTCCAGAGGGCAATCTGCCTAGGAAGGCACAATAGAAAAATGGTAGCGAGGTGCAAAACTCGCCCAGCCGATGGCTGGACTCAGACAGTTGCACCTCTTATGCTACCATTTTTCTATTGCCTAGTCAGAAGCCTCTTCCACAAGAACCCTAGAAGGAAACGACTACGCATTCCTCGGTAGGGATAGATGTTTTTAAATAGCGAGGATTTTTTACTGTGAGACTTTTACTCAAGACCTAAGACCTAAGACCTAAGACCCAGGGCCCAAGACCTAGGACCTTAGGCCCTAAGTTTCTGGCCGTCCCCTGTACTTTCCAAGTTAGAGAGTTTACACTGCAGACAGTTTTTTGACCTATCGTTATGCGCACAACTCTCTTTGCTTTGCTTGTGTTTCTCCTTTTGCCTTTTGTCTCTGCTCAGGAGTATGGATGGCAGGTAGATTCGTTTCGCTCTGAGGTCGAGCTTCGCGCCGACACGAGTGTTCGGGTAGAGGAAAACATTGCTGTGGACTTTTATGATGTG
This sequence comes from bacterium, assembly GCA_030430105.1. The sequence continues at coordinate 7,955 of JAUIFW010000011.1, forward strand.
GAGCGGCGGGGTATACTTCGCGATATTCCTGTACGTTATCAGAATACTGATGATAAGTGGTTTGATATCAATCTTCGTATTCAAGAGGTGACAGATGCTGCTGGTAGGCCTTGGGAATGGACGAGCTATAGGAGTGGTGTGTTTGAAACTATTCGTGTAGGTAATCCTGATGTCTATCTGACGGGAAAACAGGAGTATTCTATTTCTTATGAGGCAGAGCGCACCTACCTTTTGCAGGAGCGAGGTGATGAGGAGTTGATTGAGTATGCTTGGAATGTGAATGGATCCTGGCCTGTGGATATCGAGCGACTGGAGGCTAGCTTTATGCTTCCAGACGGGGCTGAGGTGATGGATGTGCATCGGGTGATTTGTTTCATTGGAGTGTATGGTACCTCATATCAGGATTGTTCTTACCGCACTTCTGAGCGAGGTGGGCGTGTGGTTGTAGAAGTTTGGGGAAATGGGCCTGTGGAATACTATGAACAGCTTACGGTTGGACTTGAGCTGAGTCGGGATTTGTTTACGCTGCCGCCTTGGCATGTGCAATTGGGATGGTGGCTTGCAATGTATTGGATGAGGCTTGTTCCCCTCTTTTTCATTGCTCTCATCGTCTATCTTTGGATTCGCTTTGGAAAAGATCCTGCTCGAGGAACTTCTGTGCCGGATTGGAATCCACCAGGGGATCTTTCTCCCTCTTTGATGGGAACCTTGTATGATGATTTTTCTAGTACGGAGGAGCTTGCTAGTACCTTGATATATTTTGCAACGCGTGGGTTTATCAAGATTTCGAAGCTAGAGGGGAAAAAGGAATATGAGTTTACCAAGCTAAAGGAGGCGGATGACACCTTGAATGATGGGGAGAAGTATCTGTTGGATAAGCTTTTTGGATCTAAAAAGACAAAAACTACCAAGGATTTGAAGAAGAAGTTTTATAAGCACCTACCTACTATTTATAGTAAGTGGTACAAGGCTATGGCTTCACTCAAGCTCTATCACAAGAATCCTGATGATGTGAGGGGTACGTACTTTGGACTTGCTTGGGTGATCCTTGTCGTAGGAATTATTTTTGCTGGAGTGCATGAGGATGGGATGACTGCTTTATTTGTTATTATCGCGTTTGTGCTTTGGCTTGTGTTTGCTTTTGTTATGCCGAAGCGTACGGTTAAAGGTATGGAACTTTTGACCAAAGTCTATGGGCTTCGAGAGTTCATTGCTAGGGCGGAGAAGTATCGTCTTGAATTTGTGAATGCCCCAGGAAAGACTGTAGAAGAGTTTGAACGCCTGCTTCCCTTTGCGATGGTTCTCGGGGTTGAGAAAGAATGGGCTAAGGAGTTTCAGGATATATATAAAAAGGAGCCAGATTGGTTTCGGGGGACAGAGGATTTTAATACCACGAGCTTTGTTAATTCTCTTCGGGACATGTCAAAGTCAACTACGACAGCTATGCGCTCTACGCCACCTTCAAGTAGTGGAGGAAGTACCGGTTGGAGTACCAGTTCATCCTATAGTTCAAGCGGCGGGAGTAGTTTTTCTGGAGGCTTTAGTGGAGGAGGATTTGGTGGAGGAGGTGGAGGAAGTTGGTAAATGGCCGCGTCAGACGCGGCAAAATTTCAAATTTCAAATGTCAGATAGCAAATGGTAGGGTTGTCGGTTTGAGTTCATAGAAGTACTTAAAAAGCACCGTGGGGACGGTGCTTTTTTGTATGTGGAGTTTATTAGACGCTGATTTTTTCTACCTTGGTGAATTTTTTCTCAAGGATGCGATCTAGTGTTGGTCCTCCTTGCTTTCCTCCTAGGAAGAGGGAGAGAGAGGTGAAGAATACGTATCCGTGGTAGGAGAGCATCATGCTGTCTGCATTATTGAAGCCTAGGAAGATACTCATCCCAAGGAACATGATTGCTGACGCAAGTGCTGCCCATGTTGTCCAAAGTCCAAATAGGAGCAGTAGACCAACCAAGAGCTCTGCCCACGGAAGTGCTGGAATGAGAACGTCCTTCATAAACTGAAGTGACTCAGTATTGTTGATCATGCTTGCATAGCCGTTGCTAATGAGAAGCTTATTTAGTCCAGCGAGTGTAAGCATAAGTCCTGTCGAGAGGCGAAGCCCGTGTGCTAGGAGCTGAAGCTTTAGGTTATTAAACATGTGGTTTGGTAAAAATATATATTTGGCGATGCCACGTAGCTAGAGAGTATGTGTATCGCTTACACGCGTAAAGCCTAATCCATTGCCTCTAGGCTGTTTTTCCGATCTTTTGACATATTCTTTTGTATCCAAAGACCTAAGATAAGGTATTGTCCTAGGACGAGCCAGATGCCACCTGGAAGGTATAAGTCCTGAAGTGATGCAAAGGGAAGCGACCCTAGGAGGGTAGTGATCCAAAGACCAGTTTCGACCAGAAGTTTTGTAAGGATAGATATGGGTATGGTTATCCATGATATTGGTGAGATGGCTGCGAGAAAGCTGAGTAACATACTCAGTGGGATAAGCGGTGTTACCAGAAGGTTGGCAAGTGGTGCTATGAGTGAGAAGCTTTGGAAATAATATAGCGTGAGTGGTGTGGTGATAATCTGCGCTGCTATGGTTGTACTTACTGCCTCTTGGATTTCAAATTGCTTGGGAAGCCAGAGAAACCATGGGCGTACTAGTGGCTCTACGTACATTAGGCCAAACAATGCGCAAAAGGAAAGCTGGAACCCAATATCATAGAGGAGTGTTCTTGGTTGTAGTGCCACCATTAGGCATGCTGACAGAAGGACAATGTACAGTGAGGCTGTGTTTCTTTCTAGCAGGAGTACGATGAGCGCTAGGCCTCCCATGAGGCTTGCCCTAACTACTGCAGCGGAAGCTCCTACGAATAGTGCGAAGAGTGCTATAGAGCATAATGAAACGACTACCCGTAGACTTAAGGAAAGGGGTTTTAGTACAGTGAACAAGAGAGAAATGATGATAGTAATATTGAATCCCGAAACCGCCACTATGTGCGTGAGCCCTGTGCGTTGGAAATTGTCCTTGAGATCTTGTGAAAGGTCACTTCTGGCACCAAGAAGTATGCCACTGATCCACCCTCCACTATCTCCAGGCCACAGTGTCTGTATGGTGTATTGGAGCCTTCTTTTTATAGCGAAGAGGTAGTGCTCCCATGGAGGATTTCGAGGTTTTGAAATGCTCTGAATGTTTGCTTTGGATAGTCTTAGCGTGATATTTTTTAGAAGGAGGTAGTCAGTATACGAGAAGCTTTCAGAGAAATTTTCTGGTAGTTCGAAGCTACCTTTTAGTAACACTCTGTCTCCTAGTTCTACATCTACAAATCTCGGGAGAACTGCTGCTACGTGTGTGTTATCTGGCAAACTAAGTGTGAAGCGTGTTTTGCCCTCTGCGAACTCTGGGTCTGACCCCACTTCTCCTTCCACGAGGCCTCGATGGGTACTCCAAGTCTTAGCTTTGACTTGCATGGCTGCAACATGCCATTCATTGTTTGTGCAGATCACAAAAGCAAGCATGAGTATACTCATGCAGAGCAAGATATCTTTGCCTCGTAGTGGGAGGAGTAAGATGCATATAAAAACGAGGATATACATAGTAATTCCTACGAAAAAAGAGGCTACTCCAAGCAGAAAAAGCACAAGGTACCAATGCGCTTCTATGTCGAGGAAAGCTCCTGGAAGCTCTTTTCTTTTGAGGCTGGGTACGTACAATGGAAAAGCTTTAAAGGACGTCACTATCATATAAAAGACTACTATGAAGATTCCTTTTTCCTTTGGGAAAAAAGAGGAAGGTGTTGATGGGGAGAATAAACAGCAAGTGAAGGAATTACTTGCTAACTACTACTATAAGAAGAAGTCAGGTGTACGAGGTGCATCGAGCGTGTTTACCTATGCTATTGTTGGAAGCGGATTTGTTGTGGTGTTTTTGTTTATGGCTTGGAGTCTGCTTTCCACCTTCAATATTAATGTGCCAGATATGCTCGTGAGTGGGGTGAGTCAGGTGCTTGGAAAGAACCTCAATACGGATGAGTTTGGTCGTACCAATATCTTGCTTGTGGGAGTGGGAGGTGCTGAGCATGATGGCCCAAACCTCACGGATACTCTGATGATAGCGAGTCTGAATCATGAGAATGATTCTCTTGCGCTTCTCTCTATACCTAGAGATCTCTATGTAATGATGCCAAAGGTGGGTGGTACCAAGATCAATAGTGTGTATGAGTATGCCTTTCGCTCGTATTTGAGAGAATCAGGTTTGGATGATTCCAATATGATCGTAGAGAATACGGATGCGAGTGTATATGCGATGGATGAGCTCAAGAGCACCATTGAGCGAGTTATTGGTACGGAAATACAGTACTATGCACGCGTGGATTTCCAGGGCTTTGTAGATATGGTGGATATCGTCGATGGTATTGAAGTAGACGTGCCATACAACTTCCTAGATAGGCAGTACCCTGACAAGAATCAGATCGGCTATGAGACGTTCTACCTTCCGAAGGGGCGACAGATTCTCGATGGAGAAACAGCTCTCAAGTATGCGCGAAGTCGTCATTCTACCTCTGATTTCGATCGGGCGGATAGGCAGCAGACAATTATCAAAGCTCTTTTAGACAAGGCTTTGGCTATGGAAGTACTTACGAACCCTTCTCAACTACGGCGTATGTACTTGAGTATTAGTAGTAACTTTACCACAGACCTTGATTGGCGAGAGATTTTGAGGTTTGCAGAAAAGGCAACCAAGCTTGATCGAAGTGCTATTGCTAATGTGGTACTTCATGATGACCCAAGTCAGGTGGGAGGTCTCTTGTATTCACCAAACCGAGCATATTTTAATGGGCTTGCTGTACTGCTACCACAAGGGGCTCCTCCAGCAAATCCAGGGTATTACAAGAATATTCATTACTTTGCGAATCTGTACTTCAACAACCCTGCGTTCTTTGCAGATCCTCCCGAGGTGCTTGTGCTCAATGCAACACTTTCAGGTGGACAGAGAATTTCAGGAGTTGCGAGTGAGGCGCGAGCTCAGTTGAAGCAGTACGGACTTCGTACCGTCCATGTTGGAGATGCGCCCGCAGGGTATTACTTGGCTGAGTCGCAGTATTATTACAAAGGAGAGGCTATCGAAGATCTTGTTAGTGATAATTTGCAACTCGTGATGCCTTCTGAGGAAATTGTGTATGAGCAGGATGAAGAAGGGCAGCTTCTCAATGTTGCGTATGCTGATGAGCCACTTGAGGATATGCTTGCAGAAGCATTTGAAGAGTATGATGTGGTGTTCGTTGTGGGGAATGACTACCTAGATCTCTTACCATAGAGACCTATGAAGCTTCCTGACCTTTCTCGTATTCAAAAAAGGCTGACTTCTTTGATTCCAAAGAAGTCTTCGAAGAGAAAGGGGGTTCGAAAGCGTGCGAAGAGAGTCTCGCGAACAGTGCTTCACATAGAACGACCAGATCGAAAGAAGCGTTTTCATAAGCCAACATCTTCTCACAAGGCTAGGAGAATCACCTCGAGCCTAGAGAAGCGATTGGCTAAATTTGTGACACCAAAGGTTTTGATGCTTTCTATAGCAGTTGCTCTTGGAGGCATACTCTTTGGCCTTACTTTCTTTTCGCGACTGTTTCTTGTGCAGGATATCAACGTAGCGCGTGATGTGTATTATGTGTCTACAGAAAGGATTCAAGAGGTGCTTAGTGATTCTCTAGGTGAGCATATGTTCTTTCTCAATACGAAGGAACTAGAGCTTCGTCTACTTCGGGAGTATCCCTTTATGAAGTCGGTTCATGTGAAAAAGCTTTTTCCACACTCTCTTTCCGTGGAAATGAGCTCTTTTGAGATTGTTGGTTTGATTGGGAGAGAAGAGCAGGAATCACCTTTTTTGTTGTCAGAAAATGGCGTAGTGCTTGAGGATACGAGATTGCTCAAGGAAGGGGAAGATACGGCAGGGATCCTTCATATTGAAGTGCCTACATACTCCTATGATGAGCCTCTTACGCCTGTTGTTGAGCCATATGTCGAGCTAATCCATGGTAAGCGTTTTGTTCAGGAAGAGCATATGGAGGCTATTCTTGAAATGTTTGAACTCTTAGAAAATAACTTTTCGTTTTCTATCGCAAAAGCAGAATATCTTCCTTTAGAGGAGGAAGTGCATATTCACTTGCAGGATGGGCCACAGTTGCTTTTTTGGCTCGCTGAGCCAATTAAGACTCAGGTATATAAGCTTAAGCGTATTGAGGAGGAACAAAGTGTGGATCTTGGCTCCCAGAATCATGTGTATGTGGACTTGAGAATTCCTGATCGCGTGGATGTGTGTGATGCTGGACAGGGGTGTGCGGGGTTTGTGGGAAGAGGGATATGACGATTTGCTTCACAAATCGAAAGATTAAAGACTAAATATTAATAATTAAATAACAAAGAACTGCTAATTAGAATTTAATCTTTAATATTTAAAAATTTAGTTATTTCACCCGCGAGAGCGGGTGTTTTGTGGTATACTATATAGATAGAAATAAACACCAATCCCATGCGAGCAATCCTCGCTTCCATACTGACAATAATCTTTGGTTTTGCAGCACTTGTACTGCCTATATCTGCGCAGTCGAGTTTGCTGGTATTTGTACAGGATACTATTGCTGGATATGAGGCTGTAGCACAGACGAACGCAGTAGTTCCAGGTGAGGCGATTACTTGGCTCCTTCAGAAGCCTTCAGGAATTAGTATTTCGTATACGGATATTGCTGATGAGATGGGGGTGAGTCGTTTCCCGATTGATAGTTTTCATACCCAGCAGGCAGGTACCTATGTTATGTATGCAACTCGCGTCACAAATCAGGGGATTGTGCGTGCTGAGGAGACATTTTCTGTGTATGCGGACAGTCCTTCTGAAACTACCTCTCTCTTGAGTAGCCTTGACGGTGGTGCTCGGGCAGATGGTCAAGATGCAGAGCAGCTTACTGTGGTACTTAAGGATAGGTTTAGTAATCCTATCTCAGGGGAAACAGTACTACTATCTTCTACGCGAACGGGTGATGTGATTGCTCCAAGTACTTCCCAATCTACTGATTCACAGGGGCAGGCAGTCTTCCAGGTACGTTCAAGCCAAGAAGGAGTGAGTACGTACACAGCGTTTCTTCCTTCGCGTAATAGCGTGCTACCTGGCCGTGAGGATGTGTACTTTCATGGGGGCTCCTCTACTGTGGGACTGAGTGCATCACTTTTGGCGCAATCCACTACGGGCTCTACCACGGGGGCGACTACAAGTACAACAACAGGTACTACTACTGGAACTTCTACCACAACAGGAACTACTACAGGAACCACAACAGGTACTACTACAACTACGTCAACGGGTATAACCACTGGTGCGACAACTTCGACCTCTGGTACTACTACGGGCGGGACTTCTCAAACATCTCCTGTTTCCTTAGAACTTTCCACTACGCCTGAAGCACCATTTACTGTAGGGCAAACCTTTTCGATAACTGTGAATGTTAAGAATCAAAATGGTACGCCGGCTTCCGCATATCGCGGCTCTATTGAGATCACCTCGAATGACACGCAGGCACAACTTCCAACACGTATTGAGCCTTATACCTTTACAGGAGCTGAGCAGCCAGTTGGGCAGCGAACCTTTACACTTTCAGGTAGCTTTACCACTCCTGGTACCAAGCTACTTCGGGTGACGGATACGGAAGATGCTACGCTGTTTGCTGAACTAACTCTTCAGGTAACCCAGCTTCCTGTGGGTAGCCAAACGCAGAATACTATTGCACTCACGCAGCCACAGCCAGGTGTACTCACTGGAGACTCTATTTTGGTTTCTGGAACGGGGACTCCAAATAGTAAGCTTACAGTATTTGATAATGGCGTAGAGGTAGATACGGTGACTGCAAATTCACAGGGGGTGTTTGAAACTACTTTGGAGAATGCAAAGGATGGAACGCATGAGATTCAAGTAAAGTGGGTGGATACCACTTCTACAACTCTTGCTCAGTCTGAAATTGTTCGGGTAACCATGAGGTCTAGTGGACCTGTGGTCAATACGCTTACGGTTACTCCAAAGAAGGATGCATATGTACCTGGTGAGACTGTACAAGTGTACTTTGATTCTGAGACTGGCCTTACGAAAGCGCAGCTTCGTATAAATGGGCGCGTTACTGTACTTACAGAATCTGCGGATATTCAAGGTCGCTACCAGGGGGAGCTTGTGCTTCCAAGAACTGCTGACACCTATGATGTGGATGTACTTCTTGAAAATTCATTATCACTAAGTTCAGAAAAATCCTTTGAAGATGCTTTCGTGGTGGAGCCATTCTCTTTCCCCTTGGACTCTGTGGAGTTTTCAGTGAAGGATCTTACCACTATAGAGGGTACTTGGGACCTTCCAGATTCGACGACTGGTATTGGTACCTACCGTGTGTTGTTTGGTCTCGATGAAGAGGCGCTTGAAGCTAGTACTGATGTTGCTCCTTCCCGAACTTCTGTAGGATTCAATGAGCTTACTAGTGGTGCAACGTACTTCTTCAAATTTCAGGTTCTAGGAGCTGCGCAGGAAGTATTGGTCGAATCCAATGTACGTTCCGTCACTATGCCACCTGATCTTGGCTTTACAAATGCGGAGGTGAATACGGATA
>JAUIFW010000012.1 GCA_030430105.1 bacterium
ATCATGAAAGTCATCCGTTCTGGATCAAGCCCCTTCTCTACGCGTAGCGCCTCCTTACTAACCTGCTCAAAGAATTTTGGTTTCACGGGGAATCCAAGGACTTTTACCTTTGATTTTGGCACTCCCTTCTTTACCACTGCGTCTTGCGTCTCTTTGTTGGCTACGATGTAGTAATCCATGGATTTCCCAAACCACATCTGGTGAATCGATATAGAATCGGTGATCACCGTTACGTACGGTACGTGTTTAGGCTGCTTTCTTAGAGACTTCTCAATCCACGTGTTGATTCCTGGGAAGGAATAGGTGGAAACTATGAGGTCTGGGTTTTCTTCCTCGAGCATCTGATCGAGTTTTTTCGCGAACATAGGATATCCAAAGCTTCCTACTACACTCATTCCCTCAGCAGAATTGGACGCCTCGAAGAGAAACTTATAGATCTGCGGTGTATGCTTCACTGTAGACTCATAGAAGGTGTTTAGGTCCACATCTAAATCCTTGAGAACCACCTCGGAATCATGCCCATACTGCTCACATATGCCACTTACTAGTGCTTTTGCTGCGCTAGTGTGCCCTTGTCCTGCATGGATCGTCAGTATCACGATCTTTTTTCTAGCAAAGAGGCGCTGTTCTTGTCGCTCCAAAAAGCACCTCAAACTAGACTCCACCTCCTGAATCACATCTTCATCGGGACGAGCTTGCCCTAGACTTAGGGCTGCGATCACTCCATACAGAAGTTTTCTTTTCGCTTTTTCAAAGCTTGCCTTCTCCCTCTTGGGTTTCTCAAGGGCGCGAGCGAGTGTCTCTAAGTAGGAAAGAAAGAGGGCATCGAGATGCTCCACATAGTGCTCTCCGATACTCTCTAGAGGAAACGCTCGGAGGAACTCCTTATGAAAGGCAACAGCCTCACGAAACAAGGTGGAACGATGGCTAAACATACGTCTTGGAAGGGGTAGATGGTTGTACTTTAGCGCTAGCTGTGGTATACTACAAGGAACACCTCTTGCCAGAACTATGATTTTTCCCAGGGCACTCGCCCAACCCAATCTAGCGTGTGGAGACCTTCCCGGATGTGGTACGGATATTCCTTTTGAAACCTATGTTTCAGGGGGAATCCCCGTGCTTATCAACTGGTTTATCTTCATTATCGCACTCGCAGCCTTTGCATACTTAGTTAAGGGTGGTTTTGACTTTATCACCTCCATGGGAAGTGAGGAAAAGTACAAAAAAGCACTAAAAAGCATGATTTTTGCAGCAGTTGGCCTGGTACTAGCGATGCTCTCCTTCCTTATCGTTACCCTTATTACCTCACTTACTCTCCCAGATTTCGAAGATACAAGTGATACAGGGGCGACCACTGCACAGTTTCAACTTTTTCCAACCGCGCACGCCGAGGAGATCGCCCAGGTGGACGTACCAAACTCCCTCCTCCCCCAGCCTCCTAGGATACTCGATGAACTTTCACCGTCAGGAATTAGTGACGCTGCAACGCGAGGAAATGACATTACTGATAACGAGCGAGTCAATCTCCTCGATATTGGGCCAAACCTTGTGCTCAATACTCTTATGGGACTTTTCACCTCTATTGCTACGGTTATAGCAATTATCGGTGGAAGTCAGATCCTCTTCTCTCAAGGAGATCAGAAAAAGCTCCAGCAGGGACTCTTTACGCTCATGTATGCGGCTATTGGTATGATCATTATTGGAGCGTCTTGGGTGATCATCACTCTTATTCTCAACTTCAACCTATAACATGAGAACAGTTCTCCTCTCACTCCTTCTAGGACTATTCCTTCCCTTTCATATTGCACTTGGGCAGTCCTTTTCAGATGCATTGATCGATGCACTACCAAGTAATTCTCCAAGTTTACCTGGTATCCAGAGCGCATGTGACCTGGTTATGACCACAGACGACGACGGCACAACACCAGATGCAACCATCATGGTGAACGGCCAGGAATTTAATAGAGAAGCCTTGAAGCAGTCGTGTGAGAATAATAACCGAGAAACACAGGTAGATATTATCGGTACGATTCGCTACCTCCTCTCACTAGTTACAGGAATCATGGCCTCTGTAGCTGGTATCATCGCGCTGTTCCTCTTTCTCAAGCATGCATTTATGCTGACAACCTCGAGTGGTGACCAAGGACGAGTGGAAAAGGCTCAGAAAGGCATGATCAATACCGCCATTGGCCTGGTGATCATCTCCTTTTCCTACATCATTATCTTCACAGTCATCCAAACCATCTTCAACGTGGTAGGCCCTGGTGCAGGAGATACTACTGGGGAGCTTGGTGACATACGAGAAGCGGAACAGAGGCAGCAAGAAGAGCGGGTTACTCCGAATAGCACAACTCACAACGACCCTTTGGCTGAGTAGGTAACCATGTACCATTTGAGATTTGTACTCTGAGATTTGTGATTTGTCATTTGGTTTTAAAAAGAGGGCCTAGGCCCTCTTTTTAAAACATATACACAAGCACGCCACTTACCACAAACACAAGGAGAATCGCGCTTACACCGATGATTTTCACTGCTTTCATAGCTTGGAAATCTTAAGAATTTTTCTACGCCCCTGGGCACCTAAGAGCATAACGTATTCATACTGCTTCCCCAAGTGTTTACGAAAAAAAGACAAGAGCTCTTTGTTGGCCTTGCCTTTCTCTGGGGGAGCTGCGACATCTACTGTCCACAGCTCGTAGGTGGTATCCTCCTCGGTTACCTGCTTGCGTTCCTTGACCTTGGTCACGGCGCGTCCTGGGGATACCTGGAGGGTGAGATAGAGATCGCCAGCTTCAAGCCTGGAGCGAAGCTGCTCTACCCACTCCATTTACGCTACGCTTACCACCATATCTCGGAATGTTCGCCCGTCGAACTTCTTCATACGCTTCTCGGTAAATGTTACCACTCCGTCCTTTGTCGCGAAGAGGGTAAAATCCTTTCCTTGCTTTACACCAGTACCTGGGAAAAACTTGTTTCCCTTTTGCCGCACGATGATTCCTCCTGTCTTCACAGGTTGTCCGCCGAACACCTTGACCCCAAGGCGCTTGGCGTTTGAATCGCGACCGTTCTTGGTAGATCCAGCTGCCTTCTTATGTGCCATAGTAGCATGAGTTTCTAATAATCTGGCGTTACTATACAAAGAATATACGTAGAAGCAAGGGTTTCTTACCCCGTTTTTCGCCGTTTTTTGTACAATAGTACCACTTCTAACACCTTCTATGAAACACGTTCTTCGTATTGTGGTTGGACTTGTGGGACTCGCTCTCGCTACGGTGTCTATAAGTAGCTGGAGCCACGCTATGACCTTTGAGGATGTGCCTGCCAATCACCCCCATGCGGATGCCATCGAAGCATTGTCTGAGGCTGGGATCATCAGTGGCACTCAAGACGGCACATTTCAGCCTGACCGCTTCATCAATCGCGCAGAGGCACTAAAACTCATCCTTGAGTCTTCTTACAAAGATGTCCCTGAGGTGGCCAGCTCTCGCTTTCCTGATGTGCGCAAGGACGTGTGGTTTGCCAAGTACGCTGCCTATGCCAAGGAGCAAAACCTGATTGGAGGATACCCAGATGGTACCTTTAAGGGAGGAGAGCTCATCAACTGGGCGGAGGTGCTTAAAATTACCCTTCGTACGGCTTCTTTAGTCAATCCGGATGACTACACTGCAGATGATTATAAGGCAGCGTTTCCAGAGCTCGAGAGTGACGGCTGGTTTATGCCGTATATGATGAGTGCGAAGGAGCATGGACTCTTAGTTTTGGATCACCCTGCCTCTTTCCCTACTCGCGCTGAGATTGCGGAGCTTTTGTACCGACTTCGGGCACTTTCCGCTCTCGAGCTAGACACCTATGATGTAGAAAAAAGCCTCAACTATGAGGATATTATGAAGACCCTAGGGCTTTCTTCTTATAAGATTGCGGATAGCATGCAGCAGAAGGAGGCTGAAAGTATTGTTTTTGCACCGCTAAAAGAGGCGAAGACACTTCTTCTCGACACCTCTCCTTTTCTCAGAGGTGAACGGCCAGAGCTCTATCTGCCCTTCCTTTTCATGGATCCACTTAAGCAGAAGGAGGCATATATCAATGGGGCAAATGCTATCCAGACGGAGCTAGACCTTTTGCAGGAGTATTGGAGGCAGCACCCTATCGAGAATGAAGAGCACCAGGATCTGCTGTTCAAGCTTTTCCGTTCCCTACAGACTGGGAACAATGAGACCAAGAACCTTGCGATCAATAGCAGCGAGTCCTCTGAGGAAAATACGCTGCGGCGCATACCTTTTTCTATGGATAGAAATCGAAAGGAACTGGTGAAGCTCTATGCTAGATCACTTTCCTTCTATTCTCAGGAGCTCCTCTCCCAGCGAGACACCTTAGAGTCACTCAAAAACCTTTCTACGGCGCCTGCCTATCAAGAAATGGTTCAGCTTTTTGATACTATGGCCCTTGAGATTGATCGTATTGAGGAGACCATCGACCTGATGGACGGGGAGACGGATAGCTTTCTTAGTCTTAGGAAAGTGATGGATGGGATGGATGCGATAGAATCGCTCTTAAAGCAGGTTGAAACAAAGTATAGGGAATTAGTTCGCTAGCGAACTAATTCAAGATTTCAGATTTCAAATGACAAATAACAAAGTCTTATTCTATTTATGACTTTGTTATTTGATCTTTATTTTTCTTTCGAGGATTAGGAACACCTTAGCCCCCTCTTTACTGCCCTCGTAAAGTGAGCGCCCCTACGAGAAGTGAGATAATATCCTCTAGGGTTGCTGTTTGGTATGGATTAAATCCTCTCCCCTTCTTAACTATTCCCTTCTCTGAAGCAAAGCGGATATATGGTCCAAACCATTGCTCATAGTTCACATTGTCAAAGACTTCCATATCTCCATCAAGTACCACCCGTCCATCTAACATGTACTTGAGCGTTACCTTCAAAGCCTCTGCCATGGAAATATTCTGATCAGGACGGAAGAGTCCATCGTGAATATACCCCGTAACTAGTCCATACTTTCTTCCTACATGGATGAAGAGGTCATGTTCGTGATTTGGAACAACATCTGGGAATCTTGGTACACCAGATACATCATGTCCGTAATCTGCACAGGTCATCTGTAGGAGGTATTTGAGGAGCTCTGACCTTGTGATGGTTCGGTCTACATCAAGTACTCCTCCTGGGTTGGAGAAATTCACACCGAACTTATGGAGTATGGCGATTTCTTCTCGCAGCTGCTTCGGAAGCTCTGGGGAAACTAAGTAGTCATACTGCATCCCGAGCTTGCTACACATACTGTCCGCTACCGTGAGTGGCGCTCCATTGTTCTTGTTTCTCTGGGGGAGGCCTGGGGTGCCAGCGGTCTCTCCTCCTAGTTCTGGGAAGTAGAAGGTAGAAAGGGTCTCAAGGGTTGTTTCTAGATACTCCTCTGCAGATGGGCCTGCGCTTGGCGCAAGAGACGCTTCTTCCTCACCAGCTACTTCCTCATCAGATTCTTCTTCATTTCCTTCTTCTGCTGGAAGCTCCATGCCACCACCTGTTGTCTCAATGCCACCCTCAGTTCCCATCTCTGCTTCCTCTAGGTACCCCAAGTATTGCTGCAATACAATTGGCTGCTCTACCTCATCTACTTCAAAGACTAGAGAACCGTCACTTCCCACAGAACGCAAGGATGGTAGGGGAGCCGGTACCAATGTCCTTCGCCCCTCTTGGCTACCCTGAACTACCTCTACCCGCGCTGGAGCTGAAGCTGGAGTACGAAGTGAAGTCAGCACACGCTCTAGTACTGGCGCCTGGCTCCTATTATTCAGTGGAATTGAGCTTATTGGAGTCAATGCTCCTAGTTCAGTAATACGCACAGGGGCGCTTTGCCTGAGTCCAAGGAGTTCATTAGTTGTGGTTGTATCTACTTGTACTCCAGGAAGTCGTCCAAACAGCGCATCAAGCGTAGCATTGATCGCAGCACTTCCTCCAGCTGCAGCACCACCTCCTCCTCCACCGCCCGTCGCCCGTACGACAGGTACAGCCTGAGGCTCCGCTGTAGTAAAGCTGATACTACTCATCAAGGTGTTTGGCGTCGCACCATTGTCTGCGATATCATAGTTCACGGTGATGGTCTCACCTTCACTGAAGGAAGAATCTGGGGTGATTTCTACCGTTAGATCATTCCCTGCTGGGGTAAGCGTACAGACAAATCCTGCCTGACAAACTCCAAGGAGGATCGCGTCTGTTCCTCCGATTTCTACATTGAGGGTCGTTTGATTGAGGCCCGTTTGTGGGTCTGAGAGGTTGAGGGTGATACTTGCATCCGTACTAGCTCCCTGACTCGCATCTGCTGGCGTACTAGAAGAAAGCGAAGGAGATGATTGATCTGCTAACGTGAAGCTCGCAGCAGAGCCTCCACTCGGAGAATATACTCCCTCCGCATCATTCACATCCCAGAACTTGATACGCCAGTAGTAGGTGGTATCAAAACTAAGGCCTGCGTTTGCAATGCTGATATCGCTTGATCGAGTATTGTGCGCAAGGTTTGGAGCAATAGGTACTCCGCCTGGATTGTCCGTATTCGTATCAAAGGTGATGCTCGTAAATGCATCATCTGTAGCAATTTGAAGACGGTACTTCGAAGCAGCTTCGCTATCTGGATCCGTATGAACGGCTGAGACAACGAGGTCCGTGGTAGAGACTGTTGCTCCAGTCGCAAGCCCTGTCTGTGCTCCTGTACTAGCATCGTTGATATATAGCCCCGTTGGTGCTGTCGGTGCCCCATTAATACCAATATCAAAATCTATAGTACCTGAGAGGGTGTTTGGCGTCCCAGCCAGATCATCTACCTCATAGGTGATATTCACATTCTGACTGAAGGCAAAATCAGTATCTGGATTGATCACTACCGTTGCACTCGTACCATCTCCTGGAATCGTACAAGCATATCCCGCCTGACACACTCCGTTCGTTATGGCTGCTCCACCTTCGATAGTTACATCTAGAGTTGAGATGTCAATTCCAGCCACATCATCCGTGAGGTTCAAGGTGATATCGGTAGCCTTGGATACCCCAGTATCACCATCCGAAGGACTACTACTTCCAAGTGCTGGAGCGTTGTTGTCCGGCGCACTAAACTCAGCAGTTGCTGAGGTAGTCCCAGTATTGTCCTTGGCATCCCATAGCGTTAGACGCCAGTAGTAGGTGGTATCAGGAGAAATAGTTCCATTTGGAATACTAATATCTGGTGTTCGCTCACCAGCAAGAGGTTCCGTACCAAAGGAAAAGGCTGTCTTCGTCGAATCATAGATGATGTTTGAGAAGCCATTATCGGTAGCTATCTCAAGCTGATAGTTAGCAGCGTAATCTCCTGCATCCGCATCGTTGTAGAGCGCAGAGAACTTCACACTTGTACTGGTAAGTGTTGCTGGCGAGGCATCTCCTGACTGAGCATCCCCACTCGCTTCGTTTACATAGAGGGTTGTTGGTGCCCCCGGAGCTGTATCTGTCGTACCATAGGTGAGTTGAATATTATCAATAGCAGCACTCTGTCCTCCGTTTCCTCCTAGGAAAGCACGGAAGTTAAACGTCCCGCTTCCCACCTGGGATGCAAAGTAGCGAATATTGCTTGCTATTTCTGCCGCAGTGGAGGTCTCAGTGTTGTACCCCGTTCCTGTCTGAACCACCCATGTGTTGGACCCTGTATCCCAGTAATACCAATCCGTTCCATTATTGGTAATTTGGTACTCTATGATGCCCGTACTTGGAGTTCCTAGGGTCACCAAGAAGTTTCCAATGGTCTGATATGCTTGCCCAGAGTTTGGTTCGATGCTTGGTGCATCATCCGGGTAGTTTCCAGGAAGAATACTCACCTCAGAGAGCTCTGGTGAGTACGTACCATCACCGGTGAAGTATGCCTTGTATTGTGCGTACTGATTTGTTCCAACATTAACACCCTCATTATCGTATGGAGTCAGACCCGTATTGGCTTCTTCTGTGTAATAGGTACTGCTTGTTCCGTCTGGACCAACAAATTCCTCCGTGTCACAGGCAGCATCATCACAGCTGCGTATCTGGAACTTGAGGTCTAGGGCTCCACGCCGATAATGATTCCTTGCGTCATCATTGGTGAGCTTGATGTTGTATACAGCTAGCTCATCAAAGGAGGCGTGTGCGTACTGTTTTATAGACTCTAATGCTCCACCGACAAAGCCTCCAATTTCAAAGGCATTGGTGTTTGCAGACATATTTGGTACACCATCGATTTGCACTGTGTTTTCTCCCTTTTCGAACAGCTTGAGCTTATCTCCATCGTAGGTACCCATAATGTGGTTCCATCCTGGATATAGCCATGCTCCTAAATGCCATTTTCCAAAGGTCACATACGCTTTGTTACCAGAGAGTGTAATTCCATACCCACTGTCTCCCCCATGCTTTCCTGCTCCGATCATCCGCTCATCACTATTCGCTACCAAGGATGGCTCCTGGTCTAGTGCTGTCTGCTTTCGAATGACAATTTCATCAAATATCTGCGTGTTGTCTCCGTACCATCCTCCAATAGTATAGAACATGAGAGTACCTTGATTGTTTGGCGTTCGTACCGCCGTAGAAGTATTTATGTATTCTTTAGTTGTCGTCTGACCAATACCCTCTGCATATCCATAGACATAGTGATGTCTTCGGATACCATCGGGGGCCACCTGAAACTCTTCATTTCCCACACTATAGGTGCTCGTCCCTCCTGCATGGCTAACTGACACACCTCCATCCGTAGCAGCTCCTGTGGAATAACTACTACTAAAGGCGGCAGGACACGGCTGAGCGTCGTACCCTGGAGCAAGATCTCCTTTATGCACATTCATATAGGATACATTAAGCTGTCCAAAACCACTGTAGTCACCATCTTCACCGTATCGGAAACAAAAGTACCCCTCGTTGTTATTTGTTTTGGAATACCGTACATGAATTGCCTTGTATCCTGTAAAACTTTCCTTGGTTTCTAGGAACCAACGATATCCATTTTGAGCCCCCGATTGAAATCTACCTAAATACCTCCATACTCTTCCGTTGTTTAGTGGGACTGAAGTTTCATCCGTATACTCTGCCTCATCCCCTCGTTTAAATCGTGACGACCATTTGGTCATATCCATCGTTTCACCCGTGAAGTCCTCATAAAAATCAAAGACATCTTCTCCTGACCACTTATGCTTCTGGATGTGAGGATTACCGTATTGCATAATTACGGTTGTCTCATCCTTGTTCGCTAATTTTACCCAGATTCCACCAAGTGTACCCCGACTACCAATCCAGAAAGGCAGCTCCTGCCCGTCTGAAGCCTGGATAAATCGCATATCAGCCTTATTGTCTGCAACCTTCTTTCCTGGAAAATCAGAAGGCAACTCTACTTTGAGCTGAAAGTCATCTTCTGGTACGGTGCCCGTTACGGTCAATGTACGCTCGTACATCCACCCACCCGTATCAGGGACTTGCTGCGTAGCGGCAGCCTCCGCTCCTAGCGTGAAGCTAGGGTTGGCTTCATCAACATTTCGTACAAAAGCCCAGTAGATCTTTTGGGTAACATTATAATTTACTCCAAATCCAAAGTCTCCGTGGGTGGCAACTTCGGTATCGGTAGCTGTCCAAGAGTTAGTATATGTCTTATCTCCTGTGACATTCACACTTAAGTCATCTCCTCCGACCTGCACAGCTAGGCGCACATCATCATTGGCAACAAGTTCATCATCTTCGTTAATCCCTACATGCCTTCCTGGGTCATATATTAAGGACCCACCTGGATCAAAGCTTGCATCAATTCCATAACTTTTATCGCGGGTACTTGTTGTTGATGAATTCCAACAGAAGAAATCATCACCAGCATTTCTCCATGTAGAACCATTCCACCAATAGCCCTCTACCACATTACACAGAGCTGGCCTCGTCGATCCAGTGTTTTCTATCTCTGAAATGGTATACTTCGCGACCATCTCAATTCTCCCTTCAAAGGGTATACGATCATTGGATTTGATAATTCTATTGTTGAGAAACCCATTCATTACAAAAGCATCGTCCTCGTAATAGTTCAATCCGGATCCATAGAACGTATTGGTCGTCTGTAGGTTCCAGTCATCATAGCCAATACGCTGTCCACTTGGATCCATGAATGCCACAAATGTATCTTTTCCTGTGGACCCTTGATCCACCTCTGTATTTCCATAGTACATATCTATGGCAGTAGTCCCCGTTTCAAAGATCTTTACCCAAAGTCTTGTCTCCTCAGATGCCCCCTCTTTCCAATATTCAATCCAGTAAGGAAGAACTCGCCCCGTACTATCTAGAAACCGTATATCATCTCCATCCGCTTGTAGCTTGGTATAGTCGATATCAGTATTATCAAATTCAAGCATGATGTTTGCATCATCCCTTGTGGTTGCTGTACTCAAGGTCAGTGGACGCTTATACGCAAAGTCTCTTCCCTCAATCTTGATCCAGGCTTCTACGGTCCCTGCGCTTGTAAGGTCCAAACTATTGTCATCTGGAATGGAAACCACATCGTTTACCCCATCAAAGGTTACGGCACTATTGTATATTCCATCTGCTCCTAGAGTTGGACAGTTGGTACAGGCTGCGTTATTCCCATTACCAGAGCTATCGGCCAGGGATGTTCCACTACTTTCATCTAGGTGTAAGAGTAGTTGATTTGAGGACATATTGGTATTACCAAAGCTCCCCGTATACCCCGACTCCACCCCCTGATTTCCTGGGAGAGGCTTTCCGTATGGAATAGCTGGTACCCAACCTACTCCCGTCCATATTTTACTAAGAAGCGTACTGTCCATCACTCGAGAGATAAAGGTACCCACAGTAGTTGCGACTGGATCAGAAAGTTCCAGCCATTCATTTACTGCATCCCAGCTGATCTCGCTAGGAGTACCTTGGTCAAACTCCCCTGTGTACGTATCGTCTACATAGAACGTTCCCTTCAGCTCACCTTGCGTCGTTACTTGGATATCATTTCCATCAAAGCTGTACTCTCCGCTGGTATTGAAATCAAAGTCTGTGGTAAGTGCAGATGCCGGGGTCATCAGTAGCCCTAGAGATAGCATGCTGCTTACTACCGCACTAAAGGTTTTTTGCAAGCCAAGCTTCATGATGTTTTTTGTTTGTATATCTATTTATAATACCATTTTTTATGTATTTTTACAAGTTTCTAAAGGTACATGTGCTTATACAGCACCATAAAGTATTGTGACTCACTTTCTACCCTGTAGATTTCCTCTTTCATCTGCTCAGACTGTCAACAACGCTTGTTGCCTCATTCATGACAAGAGTATTTGACAAAAATTCATAATTTTGTATTATGAAGTCATTTCTATTCTTCAGGAGAGGTCCTTTATATTAGCTTTCCTCCTTACTTTTTCACCATGGCGCGAAGTTGCAAACTATGGCGCATGAGGGTGATAAAGATGGCCATGATACATGGCCCATAGACGATACCCATAGGACCAAAGGTCGTAATCCCCCCTACTATGGCAAGGAATATAGCCAATGGATAGAGCTGTGTCTTGCTATCCAGAAATTTTGGCCGGATGACTGCATAAAAGAGGAAGCTGTCCAAAAAGAGCACCACGATAAGGAAGAGTAGCGCTACCCACCATGGTTGGGAGAAAAAGAGGAACGCAATACTCGGTAAATATACCGCCCATGTTCCCAGTAGAGGAATGAGGGAGAGGAATGCAATCGTTAGCCCCCATAGGATCGGGCTTGTGAAGCCAAACAACCAAAAGACCATAGTCATGATGACTCCCATCACGAGAGAGGAAAGAATACTTCCTACAATCACCGTCTGCCCCACGTGCTCCACAGCATCCACGAGACTTTGCGCCTCCTTTTTTTCAAAGGGAAGGAGCGCCTTTACGTTTTCTATAATCGACTCCCCATCTCGAACAAGGAAGAAGGTAATAAAGAGAAAGAAAAAGATGTTGATCGCTATCGACGCGAGGTTTGCCATGATGGCTGCAGCGTTGTTGTAGAGCAAGGAGCCAAAGACCTGCACGCTACTACTGACGTATTCTCTCGCAGAATCCAAAGATACCTGCATATTGAGCGGCTCCAGGAAGCTGTTGGTCTGACTTTCTAAGCCATAGAGGCTCCCGAGCATCATATCAAAGCCCTCACTATTGAGTATTCCCTGCACAAAATTCACAAAGTTGATGGCCTCAAGCCCCATGAGTACCATGAGAAGTAGCAATGGAACAATGATCACAAGGAGCGTCGTCACCGTAGAAAAGGCTGCAAACAAATTAGCATTTCCTTTGAGCCAATTGGGCAACGTATGCTTCACCTTTAAAAAGATACTCGCCACGATAGCCGCCAGGAGGAGCGGCGCTAAAAAGCCGGAAACTAACCAAAAGGTGGTGGCTATCGCGACAATATAGAGCGCGATAAGAGGAAGATTTGTGTGGGAAGTGGTGGGCATGAGGATAGGGACAGATTTGTGCCACAATCATACCTTATGTTTTTGAATTTGGAATAGAAGGAGGGGGAACGCCTTCGGCGAAATACTAAATTTTTAAAGATTAAATACTAAAGATTAATGATCGCCCTTTAATATTTAATCTTTAGTATTTAGCAATTTAATCTTTCGGGCGCCTGTGGCGGCCGTTTTATGGTATAATGTGTGTAGTATTAAACCAACACCATGACTACTGACGACCAGCAGCGAGAGGATCGGATTACCGAACTAGGCAAACATATGGAAGCCCAGGAGGTTTCCCTTGAAGATCAGATGCGTATGGGGCAGACCGCGGAAGT
This sequence comes from bacterium, assembly GCA_030430105.1. The sequence continues at coordinate 12,788 of JAUIFW010000012.1, forward strand.
TGCGGCCAAGGATGAGGCTGCGCTTAAGGAATACCTTGTATTTCTTGAGAGATTGCTGAACCCTGAGGATACCTCTGTACCAACGATCAATCTCTATACACCAGAGTCTATCCTCAACAAGGACATCTACGATGGACTCGATGAGATGGCTCAAGCAAAGGTGGATCAGGTAACCCCTACCCTTTGTGGACATCTACGAATGCTGCAGGGACTTATGAAATCTGGTCAGGGCCATGGAGCTCAGGCGGAACACTATGTGGAGATGATTCATCAGTATAAATCAGAGCTTGAGCAAGAGGTTGGTGATGTGCTTATTCTGTAACGAAACCCATGGGAGCTGGAGACTACATGCCCACAGGTAGTGGGAATTACAGAAAGAAACGCCCTTCCAAGGAGGAAATCAAAAGGAGGCGTGAGATGTTTAAAAAGGTACAAGCGTACCAACAACAAACCCAAAGCCAAGCGAAACAGGATGAAGCGAAGGCGGAGGATTTTTTGCTTGATGAACTAGATCAATTCGAATGACCAAGACCAAACTTATTGCAACCATAGGACCGAGTAGCAATACCAAAACCGTCCTCAAAAGCATGGCAAGCGCTGGTATGACCATCGCGCGATTTAACTTTTCCCATGGTACCTATGACTGGTATGCGGATGTGTTTGAGACCCTTCGCTATCTCAATGGGGAGCTTGATAAACCCGTGTCACTTATGCTCGATACGGCTGGACCTGAGGTTCGTACCCAGCCTGATTTTGCTGGCATTGACCTCAAGCGAGGGAAGACCTATGTGATTGGTCATACCAAGTCTTGTGATATTGCCGTGACCTATCGCCGGATGAAGCAGGTGTGCAAAAAGGGGCTGAAGCTTCAACTCGATGGAGGACTTGGGCAACTTGAGGTGCTTGGAAGTGTGAAGCAAGGGGTGCTTGTGAAGTCACTTTCTACGATGCACCTTGGCCCCCGAAAGCATGTAAATATTCCAGGTGCGAAGCTAGGACTCCCTATTCTTTCTGAAAAGGACAAGGAGGATATTGCCTTTGGGATCAAGCACGGGATCCATATGATTGCCGTGAGTTTTGTCAGTGATGCAAAGGATATTCAAACGGTGCGTCGTTTTGTCAAAACCTATACGGATGAACCTCTTCCTATCATTGCCAAGGTAGAAAATGCGGCAGCTCTTGATAGTCTCGATGAGATTTTCAAGGAAGCGGAAGGGGTCATGATTGCACGCGGGGACCTTGCGGTAGAGACCTCCTTTGAAAAGGTTCCTGCCCTGCAGAGAAAACTAGTTCGGATGAGTGCCGAATACGGGAAACCCATTATCATGGCGACCCATATGCTTCGCAGCATGACGGAGGACCTGCTCCCCACCCGCGCGGAAATCACGGATGTGGCCAATGCGGTGTATCTGGGTGTAGATGCTGTCATGCTGTCAGAGGAAAGTTCTGTGGGTGCGCATCCTGCTCGGTGTGTGCGAACGATGCGGAAGATTTGTCAGGCTACGGAGGCGGATATGAGGAAGGAAGCTTCGCTTCCTATGGTCACTAGTCACTGTTCACTAGTCACTACTCAACCCCAGGGCGGAGTACTGGAGAAGGGCGTGCAACTTGCGGAGGAGACGAAGGGGGCTGCGCTTGCTATTGTTACGGATGAGACATCTGTGATCGGTAGCTGTGCCCGGCTTCGGCCTAAAGCACCACTTTTTGTTCTTACTTCCAGCAGAATTGTCGCTGGATTCGCTAACCTCCTCTATGGAACGGAGGTGGTGAAACTTGATCGTCGTACCATGAAAAAGCTCCGTAAGGCGCCTGATACGATAGCCACCTTCCTTCGAAGGAAGAAAGTACTTTCTACGAAAAATCCTCTTGTGACCTTTCATCATGCGGAAGGATCCAAGGAAGTGGACGGAACACTCATCATAAAGAAATAGGGATGTGTAGTAAAAAAAGAGGCCATGGGTTGGCCTCTTTTTTCTTTACAAGGATTTCAGCTCTTCGATTCTTTCTTTTAAGAGCGGCAGAGCCCCTGAGAAAAACTCCTTGGTGCCGAACTCCATACCAAAATGTTTCTCTATCATTTCCGCAGGCGTGATTGCATGCCCCTCCTCTAGGAACGCCTTGTACTTCGGTACAAAGGCCTCCCCTTCTTCGCGGTATGCGACAAAGAGGCGCATTACCACCAAGAGGCTCATCGGATAGGTGAAATAGTAGAAGGGTGTCTGGAAGATGTGTGGAATTCGCATCCAAGAGTATTTTCCAAGCTCTGTGGCTTTAACGGCATCACCGTAGGTTTCTTTAGAGAGCTTTTCCCAGAGGTCCGTGAGTCCGTCCTGCGTAAGCGCTCCCTTTGCCCCCTGCTCATGTGCTTCAACTTCAAAGGCTGTGACGGTGAGTGCACTCGAGAGACAATAGAGGATATCTTCCACATGATGCGCAAGCATACCTCTGTAGTCCTCATGGCCTGTTTGCTTGAAGTGCTCGAGAAGAAGTACTTCTGAGAACTGGCTCGCTGACTCCGCAATTACTTTAGAATTACCTCGAAGGAGGAAGGGTTGCTTCTTTCCTAGAAGTGCATGCACTCCATGTCCAAGCTCATGAATCATGGTCGATACCTCTCTTGCGATAGGCTGATAGTTGAGCAGGATGTAGGGATGTGGTTCCATGGACCAACTATAGGCTCCTGCATATTTGTGCGCCCCCTCCCTCGCATCAATCCACTTCTCTGTGAAAAATCGCTCTGCCATATCTCGAACCTCTCCATCAAAGGCTCCGAAGGTATCGAGACAGGCATTCTTTGCCTCCTCAAAGGTCATGGCCACTTGCTTATCCGAGAGTGGTGCAGAAAGATCCCATGGCGCGAAATCCTCGATACCTAAGGTCTCAGCCTTCCATGTATAATAGGATTGGATGAGTGCTGGGATTTCTTCCCGAAGTGCTTCCACCATAGTATGCACGTGGGTCTCCGTCACCTCATCACCCTTGGCAGCACGGAACAACCCAGAGGTATAGCCTCGGATATCTCGGCTGTCTTGCTCGAAGCTCTGTACGACTTGGTTATACATGTAGCTAAAGATGTGCGCATGCTCTTTGAGTGGCGTTCGACCAGAGGTGTATGCTTTTTCTCGAAGCTCTCGATCCGGTGCGGTCGTGTATTTCTTGATAGTCGACTGATTCACCTCAATGGACTCTCCCTTGTGATGAATATTTGGGTATTTCATGTTGGAAGACACTTCCGTGTGAAAGTTTCCCCAGGCGTCGCTTGCGAACTGATCCTTGAGCGTGAGCAGTTGCTCTTCCTTTTCTCCAAGGGAATATTCCTTGTACTGCTGATGCAGTTCGATAACACGATAGACTTTTCCATCTTGCTCCTTCACTTTTGCAGCTACATCCTCAGGCATGTGGAGAATCCACTGAGAAAACCACTCTAGCTTGGCCGACATAGCTGAGAGAAAGCTTGTGGAACCTGCGAAGGCCTTGGCTACCTCTTGATTCTTGGTATCCACATCTCTCGACATGCGAGGGAAGGCAAAGTAATGGAGCATCTCAATCTGCATCTGCTCGTAGAGTTTGAACCCCTCAATCATTGTCTCCATATCATATGCTTCCAGCTTTGGGCGTAGATCTGCTAGCTCCTTGGCTAAGCCTTCAATATGCTCTGGAGCCTTCTGAAAAGACTCATCTTGGATACTT
>JAUIFW010000013.1 GCA_030430105.1 bacterium
GATGGGGAGAAGGTTTATGTGAGCCTTCCACTTCTCTCTGTGTGGAGCGGTTGGCGCTATCTGAAGAATGAGTTTAAGGGTTCTGCGAAGTGTTCTTCTATTATCGTGGATATGGAGAGTGGCGAGGAATTGCTACTCAATGAGCTTGAGTGGAAGGATTTGAATTCGGAGGATCGTATTGAGGCCTTCTCACTTACTACTACACTTTCAGCAGATACACAGAAAGTTATGTGGGATAAGTGGACAGAGACTGGATGTTTCTGGGAAGCGAATCGTTGAAATCAAAAATTTGAGCTCCTCTTATAGAGGGGCTTTTATGTATGATGGAAATCAAGACTGTTTTTCTATTTTGTATGTGGTTTTACATTCCAAATGCATAGGTACGTGGGAATGCAGCTTGTTGACTTCTGTGCAATATGAGGTACAAATAGATTAACATAAAATATTAGTAGGAGGCTACAATGCCAGATCTTTCAGAGCAAAATGTATTAACTGTAGATGAGGGGCTGTCTTCAATAAATTTGTCTTTAGGATATGAGAAGTTTTGGAAAAGGATGGCTGGAGTGAATTTTTCACCCAATGTGGCGTCCTCAATATTGAAGAACTCTCTAGATGATAAAAGATTTATGGAGGAGCTAGTGGATGCAACTCCAGGTGAATTTAGTGCTCTCTTAGAGATTCAGTCATATTATCTTCAGAACCAGACTTTTGATATGACTGTGGATGAGGTTTTTGAGAAGACCACTTCAATTGCTCCCAAAGATGGTACTGCTAAAATTTGGAAGTACGTAGCTAGACTCTTCCCGGCACTGGAAGGTGTGCTCTGTGAAGATACTCGAGTCAACTTTTGGCACTCGCTTCACAAATCATTTGATTTGTTGGGTGAGAGTGCTGTGTGTCGAATTGCAGAAAGTATCCGGATACCAGACAGCTTTGCGAATTTGCTTTGTGAAAAAGAGCATTGGGTAGCCTTGGCGTCTTCTATCTCAGCAGGCCATGTGTATCTGATAGAGAATGAGGCAAATGGTTACTACCATGATTTGGTCCCAGAAACAGAACTCAAAGCACAACTTGCACTTGCTCGAAATTCACATGTGCCAGTCGAGGCACGTGTTAAGGCATTTATGTTGTTGGATGAGGCAGGTATAATTATTGTGTAGAAATAGCCCCCCCTTTGGGGGGTTTTAAAATTTCAAAGCCTTGCCAATTATACTTCTCTTCTTTTAAACGAATTTCAAAGAGCTACAATCATGCTAGCATATATAAATTTTGCACAGATGGATAAAGACAAGATTGCAGCTCATTGGAGTCAGCAAGCAAACGCACAAATTGAATTGAAGGTATAGGTACTTATAGAGGAGCTTTCCTCATGTATAGGGTCTTTTCCTAGCTATGGACTTTTATCGGATGCTGTGTAAAGGTACAGTCAATAGAAAAAGGAGTATTCGCATGAAAAGAATTGGTTTTTTTGGTGCATCTCAAGTTTCGGAGGAAGTCTATGTTCAGCTTGAAGAGCTTTCAGCACTTCTTGCAGCTAAGGGCTTTGAAATTGTGACTGGAGGATATTCTGGTTCAATGAGTGCAATGAATCAAGGAGCAAGAAGGTTTGATGGTAAATCCCATGCTTTGTTTGTTGGTGATTCATATGCTCATAAGTTTCAGGGAAAGGAGAATAAGTTTGTAGAGCTCTCGAAAGATTGTTCTTGCTGGGATGAGCAAATTGGTTTTGATGCTGGATGGGGTATCAGATTGGCAGGGCTTTTGAATTCTGTAGACCATTTTTTGCTACTAGCTCCAATGAGCCAGGGTACAGACATAGAATTTAGAGCATACCTCCATCATGCAAAGAATAACTTTTGGAACATACAAAAAAAGATGGCAGTTCTCTGCACAGACGATGTAGAGAAGTTTGATGTTCAAGCAGAGTTTATTCAGTTCAGAGATAAGGGGTTGATGCCTGAGGATGCTGAGGAGATACTCGTTGTTGCTGATCTATCAGAAAATACCTCTGATTTGGCTTCTGAACTATATACGTTTTTGAAGTAACATCATATTCAGCCGTTTAGCTTGGATATAGTTAACTTCCCCTTCTTATGAAGGGGTTTTTTATATCTCAAGATACTCTGTGCAGGATTCTCTCACCTCACGTGGGATTCGCACGGTCGCCTGGGGCTCCGAACGAGTCTCCACTGCGGCGAGCCCCGATTATCGCAGATGATTGACTTCTTGGTGATTGTGCCAAGTCTTCTGTGAAAGCTTACGCTTTCAAGGGGCTTCTATTTTCGAATCCTGTTGCGTACGGCATTGCAAAGAAACGTATGGATTTACGTTTATGTGTGTGCTTCTAAATTTTACTGGTACCCGCAACAGGATTCGAACCTGTGACCTTCGCCTTAGAAGGGCGCTGCTCTATCCAGCTGAGCTATGCGGGCGGACATGGCCTACTATACGGAGCTTGTGAAAAATAGCAAGTTGGGCTTTGGTGTAGATGTGTTAGGCTTTGTTTTTCTTCCCTACATCTTCGTAAGGGCCGTCGTACATTACTTCTCCTTGGTCGAGAATCACTACTCTGGAGTCTACGTATTTGATGATCTCCATGTTGTGGGTGGTTAGGATGACCGTGGTTCCCTGCTTGTGGATATGCTTGATGAGGTCGATGATGCTTTTCGCTGTTCTGCTATCGAGGTTTCCAGTGGGCTCATCTGCTATAAGGAGGCCTGGCTCGTGGACGAGGGCTCTTGCTACCGCCGTGCGTTGCTGCTCCCCACCTGATAGTTCGTGTGGAAAGTTGTTTTGCACTTTCATTAAGCCTACAAGGTCGAGGATTTTTGGTACGCGCTTCTCGATGGTTTCCTGCTTGGTTCCACAGACTTCCAAAGCAAAGGCTACATTCTCGTAGACGGTTTTTTGTGGGAGAAGTTTGTAGTCTTGGAAGACCACGCCGATCTTTCTTCTGTACATCTGCCTTGTATCTTCATCCATATCCTCGATGTGGTGTTTGTCTATCACGAGGGAACCGCTTGAGGGCTTGAGGTGACCGATAAGGATACTGGCAAGTGAGGTTTTCCCTGCTCCTGATGGTCCCGTGATACTTACAAATTCTCCCTGGTCGATATGCAGGTCTATACCGTTGAGTACGGTACGGTTTCCGTATGTTTTCTTGATGTCTGTGAAGGTGATCATACGTCTGCGTAAAAGTGTGGGAGATGGGTTGGTTGGATCAATTCTTCCATATGCTTGGTGTGCTGCACATCTTGGATGCCAATCTTTCCTTTGTACAGTTCATGAATATCTCCACCTTGCTTTAGGAACTTCTCTACTTTCTTCAGGCCAGAGAAGTACACAAGATCCTTGGTGAAGCCTCCTGGCTTGGATGTGTCACCAATACCTCGTTTAACACGGTAGATTTTTCTAAAGAGGATGCGTAGGTTTTCGTCGGAGAGTTTTCGTTTCTTTAGAAACTGTAGGACTGATTCTAGCTCTGATGCTTCTGCAAAGGAGGTTTCCAGTACTTCTGCTGTCTTTACGTATCCTCTTGCTGCACTGTAGAACTTGCTGGAGAGTTTGTCCTGGAACTTCAGTTGGTTGAAGATGGCGAGTCCCTCTTCTGTCTCCAAGTATTGGTGTGTTCCATACATCATTACAGTGTATGGTTGGTGGATACCATTTTCCAGTCGCATCGCGTGGGTAGCCACTTCGTGGGCGAAGATAGATTCGAGGTCCACCTCTGGAAATAGTGAATTGGCCAGGAGGTAGATGTTTCTTCTCTTTGATTTTCCTATAGAAATTCTTGTGCTTCCTGTTTCTCTTATGACCACGTGCCAATGCTGGAGTTTGTTCCGCATGAGGTACTCTTGCAGCCGCTCCTTGGTTTCCTCTGCGGTGAGTTTCTTTCCTTCCGCTATGTGATGCTTTCTCTTCTCGTATTCCTCCTGTACTGCTTTGGCCTCCTCTAGAAGTTTTTTCTTTGGCGAGGTGTAGAGTTGCTTGGAGATGGTGGTGAACTTCTTTGCGTCTAGTCCAGCATGATGGAAAAGCTGTAGGCGCATGGCTAGTTCGTCACGTTTCTTTGAGAAAATATGCCCCTGTGGAGACCCTTCTTCTATGCTCAGGCTATCTAGGCTTCTCATGAGCTCTGTGTACATCTCAGCATTGTATTTGTAGTGGAACTGAGGGTTGTACTTCCCTTTTTCTTTTACAAAGGTTGCCATTTCATCCTCAAAGTTGAGGGGGAACATAGAAAAGTGTTTGAGGGTTGCTTTCTCAATACGACCAAGCTCTTCGTCGATGTGCTTCCATTGCTTGATGATATTGGATTTCTTAACCTTCTTTCGTACTGTATCGTGCCTTACTTCTTGCTCCTCATGTTCTTCAGGTAACTCTCCAGATCGGTACTTGTGGGGGTCTACAAGAGACTGTCCCAGGTCTCGTTTTCCAAGAATGATATCCGCTTGCTGCTTTTTATCCCCTTTGCGGAAGATGGTTTGGCTTTTTTTATCGAGTAAGCGATAGCGAATCTTTAGTCCATCCCTACCACTATCAATAGACGGATACTCCTTGGCTAATGTGCTGTATAGGGCTGGTGCGATTGCGGACTCTTCCCTACTTGGGTCTATGTGGGCGAGGATTCTGTGCGGTTCGTTGTTGAGGTACATGTAGATATACTCTTGTGTCCCAATAACGCTCTTTCCTGAAAGAGACTTAATATCCTTGAGAAGTTTTCTTCCAAAGAGTGCTTTCGATATCTGAATACCATGATCCACGGATTTTACTTTGAGTCCTTTTACTCTCTCAAGTCTTCGGCGCAGTGGCACGAGATTTGCTACCTGTACTTTTAGTCCCGGCCTCGCATTGATCTCTAGGAGCATGGGACCTGACTTGTCGATGGCAATGTCCACCCCAAGGTAGCCAAGCTTGGTGATATGTTGACACTCTGTTGCGATACGAAGACACTCATCCCAGAAAGGAATTTTGTAGCCTTGGATATTTCCATACCCTGGAAGCTCATGGATGATGTGGTTATACTGTGCAAGGTAGGTGAGTTCACCCTTGGACATATCAATTCCTGCCCCTACTCCTCCTGCATCCATATTGGCTTTCCCATCTGATTCTGCCGTGGGGATACGCATCATGGCAATGATTGGTACCATGTTGAACACGATGATGCGGATATCAGGAAGCCCCTTGTAGCAGATGCGCTCCAAGTCCGGGTGGGTGACAATACGTTTCTCTATCATGGCAGTATCTTGGTACCCTGCCATGGAGTAAGCACCTTGAATGGTGTTGCTCAGGTGAGTAAGCATATCCTGGTAGGTGAAAAGCTCTCCTCCTACAGATACCCAGCCTGATTTCTTTTTTTGACCAAGCACGACGATGCCTTGTCCTCTGGATCCATTGTTTGGTTTTACTACGATATCTCCAGGTAGATCCTTTACCCTATCCATGGAGAGTTGTGTGCTATCTCGGAAGGTAGCAACAAGTTTGGGTACGCGAATACCACGGGCCTCGAGGTATTTCTTTGCTTTCAGTTTATTGTCGGCAAAGGAAAGGTTGGCCCTACTATTGAGCGGCTTAATGTATTCCAGAAAGCGGCTATTGATACCAAGAATATCTCGTGCTCGCATTATTCTTCGAGTTCATGTTTAAAGAGTTCCCGGAAGCGGAGGTATTCCACGACACGGAGACCGGCGTAGCGGCCGATTGCGTATTGGACGATGAAGGCGATGAGGACTAGTTCAGGGATAGCCAAGAGGGTTAGCTCGAGGATATCTACCTTGATGATCAGATATCCTACGACAACTGCAAGGTATGTAGAGATAAGTCGGATGAGATCTTCCCTGAGGTCTCTGCGTTTTACCACGAGGACAGAAAGTCTGTCAGCCTGGATAGCAATGAGAATCATTGGGAAAATACCAAGTAGGGCTGCCGTTCCTCCCGTTCCCTCCAAGCCAAATTGATAGCCGTTTTGTGCCCCTACTACAAGTGCGACAAAGAGTCCTATCGCGGCGAGACTGAGTACGAGAGATATTCGTGCAACGTAGAGGACATGCGCTTTTTGGAGGAGTACTCTTCCAATCATTCCGATGACGAGGGTGAAGAGGAAGGTGAGGGTACCTAGGGTAATACCTAGTACAAGGAAGCTCAGTGTAAGGACAATGGTTTGGAAGACTCCAACAGTTTCCACTCCAATCATTTGTTTGAGGAAGACACTAATGGTCATCAAGAATGGTAGGAAGAGGATGAAGAGTAGCACTTCACTTGGTATACCTGCTGTAATTCCATCAGTGAGAAGGCTACTGAGTGGAAAAAGGAAGGAATCTTGGATGGCACTTGGTGTAAGTCTTGCAACCTCCTCTGCGGGGATACGTGGTACAAAGGATTCTAGGTTGTCGCTTTGTAAGTACAGGTTGAGTAGTGAGAATGGATCTCTTTTTACTACGATGAAATTTTCGGGTACTAGTCTTCCTTTCATCCTCTCTAGCACTCGACTTTGTAGCCAGAGGCTTTCCTGGGTACTGAGAAGTACAGGAATAGACCGAAGCTTTTCTTGCCCTTCCGCCGCAATATTTTTGAAATTGGAGATGAGAGAGAGTACCCCCGTTCCATCTGGTCCTCCTACGATGATGGTGGACCCAAGCAGGAGCTCTTGGAAGAGTGATGCATCGTTACTGCTCAGTGGTTGCTCTACAAAGAGTGAAGAACCACGAGGGGTGTTTTGTATATTGAGGAAGACACCTTTTTGCTCTGCTAGGGTTTGTAGCGCCTCCATGTTGCTGTCGAAGATCTCTGGTGCTCCGTTGTATAGGAAGGTGATAACATCTGCGAAGGCAAAGACTGTAGTCTCTGTTGAGAATACGGCCTCTTCTTCCTGGATTTCTAGACGAATGGTGTAGCGCCCTGGTGTATCAAAGATAACAACTGCTTCTTCGCCCCGCTCTCGCTCCTCTCCATTAATATACCATGTGAAGGAAGGAGTGAGTGCTTGAGGAATGCTACTGTTCGAAGCATTGAGGATAAGATTCTTCCCTACCTCGACCTCTGATTTTACCGTGATTACGGGTGTGACATTGATAGTGTCTGCCGCGGGTAATACAGTGTCTGCGATAGGAGCTGGTGTTGCCTCTTGCGCAAGCACAGTGGCTGGAGCCAGGAGACTGATACCAAGGAGAAGCTTGGCGAGAAATTGCTTCATAGGGGGAGCTTTAGGAGATAGGAGCAGATTCCATTTCTTCGGAAAAGTCGAACTTGCGCTCTGGGACCACGAATTTTCCTTTTTCTGCTTCAAATATGAGGTCGACGGATCCAATTGGACCGTTACGGTTTTTTCTAATAAGGACATCTGCCCTGTTTGGATACTCGGTATCTGGATCGTAATAAGCATCTCTATAGAGCATGAATACGATATCCGCATCCTGCTCGATGGAACCAGAATCACGAAGGTCAGAGAGTACAGGTCTCTTATCGGGTCTTTGCTCCACGTTACGCGATAGCTGTGCAAGCGCAATGATAGGGATGGATAGTTCCCTAGCCAAGGCTTTGAGACCTCTGGAAATTTCTGAAATTTCCTGTACTCGGTTGTTTGGGTTATTTCCACTCATAAGCTGGAGGTAGTCGATGATGATGAGATCGAGTCCCTTTTCCATCTGGAGTCTTCTTGCCTTTGACTTAAGCTCTGTAAGTGTCAGACCTCCAGTATCATCAAAGTAAATCTCTGCATCAGAGAGTTCTTCCATCACATCACCCATACGAGCGAAGTCGCTGTCAGACAAGAGACCTTTGGAAAGTTTTTGTGCGTCTACACCTAGGAGCGTACTAAACATACGGTCAACGAGTTGCTCTTTCGGCATCTCTATCGAGAAGAAGGCACAGGTCTTTTTTTCCTTGAGCGCTACGTGTGATAGTACGTTGAGGGCAAAGGCTGACTTACCCATCGAGGGTCTGGCTGCCAGGATAATAAGCTCTGACGGCTTGAGTCCTTGTGTATAATAATCAATGGAAGAAAACCCATAGGAAACCCCCTTGAGTTTGTCTTTCTCTTCGTCGTCATGCATCTTACAAAATTCTTCGTAACGCATGTTGATAATGTCTTTTACATGGACGAAGTGGTTTTTTACGAAGGTCTGTGTAACGCTAAAGAGCTTTTTTTCTGCTTCCTCGAGAACGGCTCCTAGCTCCTTTTCAGTCTCGGTTGCAAACCCTGTAATAGCCTGTCCAGCATGCATGAGGTTACGTAGGATCGCTTTATTCTTTACGTTTGATGCATACTGAAATGCATTGGACGCTGATGGACAGTGTACGGTGAGTTCTGCGAGGAAGCTTGGCCCACCAATTTTCTCAAGGAGTTTCTTGTCCTTCATCCGATCTGCCACGGTGATCACGTCGATGGCTTTGTGCTCTTGGAAGAGCTCCATGATAGTGGCATAAATTTCTCCATGGATGTGTTCATAGAAATCCTCAGGCTTTAAAAGCTCTGAGGTTCGTATGATGGCTTCCCTATCGAGGAGGCAAGCCCCGAGCACGGATTTCTCCGTCTGGACGTTCTGAGGTGGCAACAAACCTTGGTTCATGAGGGTGGGCTATAGGTAGGTGTAGTATAGGGGAAACATCAGAAAAAGGAAGCCTCGCTGAGGCGAGACTTCCTTTTTCAAAATGACAGATTTCAAATTTCAGATATCAAAGACCAAAAGGGAGAATTTCTTATTTGTCATTTGAAATTTGTACTCTGAAATTTGCTTTATACAGAATTTCGAAGAAATTCTGTATAAAGCCTAACTCCGCGTCCTGTTGCAAATACATTGTAGATTCCTTCTGCCTTGTCTGTAGCTGCTACTGCTGCGATGTCATTGTGAATCCACTTGATTCCCTCTCCAATAAACTCCTTGAGGAACATTCCTCCTACAATAGTTCCTGGGTTTCGCTTGTTCTTTGGAACGTTGGTAATGTCTGCAACATCTGAGTGGATGTATTTCTTGTAACGCTCATTGAGTGGAAGTCTCCATCCCTTGTCATCGATTTCTTCACCTAGTGGTAGAAGTGTGTTAAAGGCTTCTTCGTGATCTCCCATCATGCTGATGTATTCAGGGCCTAAAGCTACGGTCGCAGCTCCTGTAAGTGTCGCGAAGTTGAAGATAGCTTCTGGCTTCTCTGAGCTTGCGTAGGCAAGCGCATCTGCAAGGATGAGTCGTCCTTCTGCGTCTGTATGGTTGATTTCAACAGTTTTACCGTTGAAGGCTGTATAGATGTCGTCTGGGTTGTATGCCCCACCATCTACTGCATTTACGACAAAAGGTACGTAGGCATCCACATTGACTTCAGCTTTACCATTCGCCAGTGCGAAGATAATTCCAAGCACAGTGGCAGCGCCACCCATGTCCATCTTCATGGTGTTCATGAAGTATTCTGGCTTGTTCTGTACTCCTCCTGTGTCAAAGGTTACTCCTTTACCTACGAGTGCGATATGGCCGCTGTTTTTACTTCCTCGGTAACTAAGTTTTACAAAATGTGGCCGGTACTCACTTCCCTTACCTACGGCATACATGAGGTTCATGCCAAGTTTCTGAATCTTCTTTTCATCAAATACTTCAACCTTCATCCCTGCCTTTTTCCCTTCCTGCTCGAGAAGTTCAGCCATGTATGCTGGTGTCACGATGTTGCTTGGCTCGTTTACCAAGTCTCTGGTCATAAATACTGCTTCTGCAAGAACTCGCATGTTCTCTGCATGCATCTTAAGGGAGTCTGAAATAGTGTTTACAAGGATCTCCACAGTTTTTTTGTACTCTTCCTTCTGCAATGTCTTGTGTGAGAGGAAGGTGTAGTTGGCAAGGTATGCTGTGTATACAAGCTCTGCAACCTGCTCTTCTGAAAGATCGATACCTCGAAGATCGATGAACAATCCCTTCTTCGTATTGTTCTCCTTTCGGATGAGGTTACCAAGTGCCTCGTGGAGGGTTGCTTTTGTTAGCTCCTCCTTTGTTCCCAAACCTACGATGGTGTACGTAGTTTCTCCATCGTCAAAGTGAGCGACGTCTCCTTTTGCTCCTGTGAATCCTCGGCGATGCAAGGATGATTCATATTTGGATGCTCCAGATAGATGTCCCGCTACTGCATCTTTAAATACGGGAAGTAGCATGTGATCGTCCTGTCCCTGTGTGTACTTATCTTGTAGTACCACATCAGGTGATAGGTGTAAGCTAGCCTTCATGGTAAACGTGCTCAGAAAATAAATCGGAGCAAGTATAGGTGCTTCTTGTTGTTCCTACAACCTTATGTTTCCTATGCGATGATTGTTTTAGAGTCCGTACCTAAAGAGGTAGAAGGCTCCTGCAGCTACCGTGATAGCTACAAGGACCATGAGAATGAGCTTGATGCTATACCCTCCTTGACCTCGCCCTTCTTCTGCTGCTAGGCTCGCTTTTTTTGGAGCAGGTAGGCTATCCTCAGTGCTAGGTGCTGGCAGTGAATCTTCTGTATTTGGACTCGGTAGGCTATCTTTCATACCTGGCTCAGGAAGTGCATCTTCCATTCCAGGGGTGTCGAGTTTCTTTTCTTCTGCCATGGCCTGTGATGTTAGGGGTTACGACCACAATATATCATGAAGTGGTCGTATGAAAAATATACGGTTTCGTTTTTGTTCTTCTAGGTTTTGTAGAAAGCCACTCTCTTCCCCTTGCTTAATCAATCTATGAATATTCGGTTTGGAGAGGCCTAGGGTTTCTTCTAGTTCCCTTGAGGTGATAAACATTCGATCTTTCACAATACCAAAGACATCTGATAGGTGTGAATGACTACGAGTATTCTCTTCAATGTAGTGCTCTATCTGAGCTGAGATTTTTTTGTAGGAGCGTACTTTCTCCTTGGTTTTTTGTGATGCGCCCTCTATGTGATCTAGAGTGAAATCGCACCAGCTTCCAAGGTCTCCGAGTTCGAAGACTCGAAGGAGCAGCTCAGTTGCGGTCGACATGTGTGCGAGCAATGATTCTCCTACGCCAAGTACAGGCATATTCCCTTCTTTTTCTAGGAATGGGAGTTGGTAGAAGATGCTCTGCGCATTTTGTGTGCTAAATGGGAGGGTTAGGAATAGGAAGGCGAGGCTGATACTTACCTTCAAGCTTATGGGCATGTCCCGCTGTATTCCATGGACGTATTCCTCCATGACCATAGGGATATCTTGTTTGTGCGGTGGTACATACATGGCTTCGTGAGCGGAAGGACCTTGTATCCATAGTTGTGTGTTTCGAAAACTATGCATGGTATGGTCACCAGATGCATATCTAGCAAGCTCTATGAGGTATTCTTTCGACCATGCTTTGTTTTCTTTCATCCATGCGTCGAGTGACCTAGTTGGAGGAAGCTGCCTTTCTTGAATGGTATCTTTTGCAATATCAATAACACTGCAGCTTGGGTTGTGTTTGATATGGAGTTTTGCAAAGTCTGCGAACACAAAGGGGTGAATCTCTATGCCCTCTAATAGACTCCCTGTTTCAGCAAGTGTTCGTTCAATGCGTACGATTCTATCTAACAATGCGTCATGTATATGGACCGCCTCTAGAAATTGCATAAAGGAAGGGATCCATGCTCTGTATGGCTTCCCTTGTAGATGATACTGCTTTGATTTCATGGTTTTACGCATGCTTTGAGTCATTGATAGTTTGTAGTAGTTTTTCTCGTCCAGCTCGAAGGAGCGGTGTGCCCTGGAACTTTTCTCTAAAGGCTTCATCAGTAGCAAAGGCAGGGTCCTTTGGATCGAGCGCTGTGTATCTTGGCTTTAGGTCCTTGTGTCTGGTCTCTTTTGCTGCGCTATTAAAAGGGCAAACTTCCTGACAGCTGTCGCAACCAAATGCCCATCCGTCGTTGCCTTGATACTCCTTTGGTATGCTTTTTTTGCTTTCAATGGTGTGGTAGCTAATGCATTTGCGTGCATCTATGGTTTGCTCTTCCACGATTGCGCTTGTTGGGCAGAGGTCCATGCATCGTGTGCACTCTCCACATAGCTGCTCTAGAGGTGTATCTGGTTCTAACTCCATGGAAGTAATAATCTCCGAGAGTAGTATAAAGCTCCCAAACTTTTCTGAGATGACCATACCGTTTTTGCCAAGAAACCCAATTCCTGCTTGCTGTGCATACGCGCGCTCCATAAAGGGCCCATAGTCTACATAGAACTTGAAGGTTTCCTTAGGAAATGTTTCTTGCAACGATCGTGTTAGGGTACGCAGAAGGAACTCGGTATAACGATGGTAGTCTCTTCCCCGTGCATATCTTGCTATGCGTAAACGCTCAGCCTCAGGGAGTTCGCTGCTGTAGTAGTTGATCCCCAGCATGAGTATGCTTTTGGCAGTAGCTAGTACTTTGGAGGGTGTGGTCCTACGCTCAGGGTCTTTTTCTAGCCAGGCCATATCCGCATGCATCCCCTGATCCAGCCATTTTAAAAAATGTGCTTTCGCTTCGGGCAGTATATTGCTGCTAGCTACGCCAACCAAATCAAATCCTGCCTCTTTTGCTAGGGATTTTACCTGTGCTGTGTGTGCATGTATGCTCATGGGCCTATAGTACTTATTTGTCTACTATATGGAAACTAAAAGAACGCTCTGGGTAGAACGTTCTTGGTCTATGTACATTTACGTTGGTCTTATGCTACAGAAAGTGCCGAAGCTCCAAGGAAGGTGTAAGAGTCTGTGCGTACTGCGTGTCCCTTGAGCTCTAGATAAAAGAGCTCTGCTCGACGTAAGTCGTTTGAGAGCAATGCATTGAAGAAGCTCTCTACATTTCGTTCTATATCTTGCCACTGATTGCTTCGGATACTCTTTCGAAGTGTAAGTCTCGCGTCCTTCATCCACTGTGGCTGCTCTGCCACCCAGCTAAGTGTACCGTAGCGCCGCTCATACTCGTGGAGGAGATGCTCAAAACTGTAGGATTCCATGCAAACAGTAGAACTCTTGGCAGTGGAATCTTCCCGGACTACAATGGAGGCAGATTGCATACCAAGCATGGACTTGAAGAGGTATGCGCTAAGCAATGATTCAAAGGTTGGGAGTGCAGTAAGTGTGTTCATAGGCATGTGTTAAGGTACATTTGGATCATAGGTGATAATCTTATCACCATCAAGTGCTTTCATGTATTTTCTTACCATTACCGACCCTTGAAGACTTCTCTTACTAGGTTGTTACAGCGAATTGGTGTGCTTGCCCTAGGGCTTGTTTTTTGTCCTATAGTATCTGCTGCTACGATGCAGGGTGATACGCTCACCATAGATACACCTATCTCTGAAAACTTGTATGTGTTTGCCGCCGATGAGGTGGTGCTCACATCCTCTGTGGATGGTGATGTTTTTGTCTTTGCACCAAGTAGTTTGGTACATGGAGATATATCCGGTGACCTGTTTGTGTTTAGCGCGATGGCTAGAATTAGTGGCACGGTGGCGGGAGATCTTCGTATGGCTTCAGGATATGCATACTTAAAGGACCTTAGTGTGGAGGGTGAGCTTTACTCCTATGGACAGGATTTTCGTGCGGAAACCTCGACGAGTGTTACAGGAACACAGCATATCGAGGCATCTGATGTGGTGTATTTGGGTGATTCGGGGGAAGCTTCTCTCTCTGTTTCTTCCGGAACTATTCGACTTGGTGGCGCGCATGGAGGAGATGTTTCAGTGCGGGCTGAGGATATTACCTTAGTGCCAGAAACTACCATCTCAGGTGACTTCACGTGGATGGCAAATTCTATCCAGGATTTTGAGAAGGACATGGTCCAGGGAGCAGTGAAAAAACTTCCCTTCGTAGAGCAGACCAATAGTCTCACACTTTTAGTTGTGACCTTGCTTTCCTTGCTCCTCTTTCTTGTTGGAGCTATCGAGACACAATGGTTTTCCAAATGTATTACGTACAGTGATGCTCATGTAAGGCAAAGCGTGCTGAAGGTGCTCTTTTATGGAGCTTCTGTGATGCTGGGTAGTCTTGCATTGATATTTCTTGGTATTTCCTTTCCGCTTTTTCTCTTAGCCATGGGAATCCCTGGTCTTGGCGTACTGCTCCTTGTGCTAACCTTGGGGTATGTACATGGTAGCTTGCTTCTTGGAAAACTCTTGATTCGCTGGAAAAAGCCATGGATGAAATGGCTTTCTGCACTGGTGGGTATTAGCATTAGTGTATTACTTGTCGTAGTGAGTAATGTCCTTGGGCTTTTGATCATTTCTTTCCTTGGAGTTGGAAGTTTGATCCCCCAGAAGAAGTAATTACTTTAGTTGCTTTTCCACTTCTTCTAACTGGTCGCGAATATCGGCAGCCTTTTCGAATTCTAGGTTTGCTGCGTAGATATCCATTTCCAGAAGGAGCTTGTTTTTGAGTTTCTTCAGTTCCTTCTGCGACTTCGTGGAGTAGTCCTCACGCTTCTTGTTGCTTTCAATACCAATATCCTTGATGGAGGAGATTACGGTCTTTGGAGTGATCCCATGCTCCTTATTGTAAGCTGTTTGGACTTCTCTTCTTCGCTCCGTCTCATCGATGGCTGCTTTCATGGCTGCAGTAATCTTATCTGCGTACATGACGACTCGTCCTTCAGAATTACGTGCGGCACGACCAATGGTCTGCATGAGTGCGCTCTCACTTCGTAGGAATCCTTCCTTGTCTGCATCAAGAATAGCGACGAGCTCCACTTCTGGGAGGTCTAGTCCCTCACGAAGTAGGTTGATACCCACGATGATGTCGATATGCCCCTTTCGTAGATCACGGAGGATTTCAATACGTTCAAAGGTATCTACATCACTATGGAGATATTTTACTCGCAAGTTGTGCTCTTGGAAGTAATCTGTGAGTTCCTCACTACTTCGCTTGGTAAGCGTAGTCACGAGCACTTTGTTTCCTCGCTTGATGGTGGCTTGAACTTCCGCGAGAAGATCATCGATTTGTCCCTGTGTCTTTCGTACATCGATCTCTGGATCAAGGAGACCTGTTGGTCCGATGATCTGTTCTACAGTGTTGGTAGCATGGGCTCCTTCGTACTTTCCAGGCGTTGCGGAGACAAATACTGCTTGTTTCATTTTCTTTTCAAACTCTTCGAACTTGAGAGGCCTGTTATCTGCTGCGCTAGGTAGTCGGAAACCATGGCGGATAAGTGATTCCTTCCTCGCGCGGTCACCATTGTACATGGCTCCGATTTGTGGAACGGTGATATGGGACTCATCGATGAACATGAGCATGTCACTTGGGAAGTAATCGATGAGGGTGGTTGCTGGTTCTCCAGGATTACGTCCGTCGATGAGCCTCGAATAGTTTTCAATTCCCTGTGTGAAGCCCATTTCCTTTAGCATTTCCATGTCGTACTCCGTGCGTTGTTTGATACGATGAGCTTCCACAACCATTCCATGGTCATTGTAGTACTTGAGACGTTCTTCTAGCTCCTCTTGGATTTTTGGAATTACAGCATCAATTCGTTCTCTTGGTGTCGCATAGTGGCTTGCTGGAAAGACTACCACCTCATTGTGTTCACTGTAGACTTCTCCAGTAAGGGGGTCTGCCTCGTAAATTTGCTCTAAGTCTTCGTCGAAGAACTCGAGACGATAGACCGTATCTTGATTGGGTGGGTAAATTTCTACAATGTCACCTAGAACATGGAACATACCTTGTTTGAAATCGGCCTTGCTTCTTTGGTATTGTAGAGCGATCAGTCGACTTAGGAGCGCTTCTCGCTTGTATTTCTCTCCTCTCTGGAGATGCAGGGACATGGATTTATAGTCGTCCGCGTCTCCAATACCATAGATACAGGAAACAGATGCGACGATAATCACATCTCTTCGGGTGAGCAGGGATACGGTGGCTGCATGTCTAAACTTGTCGATTTCCTCGTTGATAGATGCGTCTTTTTCGATGAAGGTATCCGTTTTGGCGATGTATGCCTCAGGCTGGTAGTAGTCGTAGTAGGAAACAAAGTAGTGGACCGCGTTGTTTGGGAAGAACTCCTTAAACTCTGCAGCAAGCTGTGCCGCAAGGGTCTTGTTGTGCGCAATGATGAGAGTTGGTCGTTGTAACTCGTTGATGAGATTGGCCATGGTAAAGGTTTTTCCGGAACCTGTGATACCAAGTAGGGTTTGGAATTGTTCACCTCCAACGAGACCTTCCTTTAGCGAGGCAATGGCTGCGGGCTGAGACCCTGCGGGCTTATACTTGGTGACGAGTTCGAAGGAAGACATGGATTTGAGAAATGCGCAAAATACTTACGTTATTCTACGTATGCGGATGCTTCTTGCAAGGAGAAATGGGGTCTTATGGCATTTTACCAAAGGTTTGCTAGGGACCTATACCATCCCTTTAGGTTTTCAGCGTAAGATTTTTTACCGAAAAAGCTGGCAACGAGAAAAAATGGGGTTCCAAGAATTGCTAGTATTCCCAGAAGAAGTATTTCGAATAGTAAAAAGAGTAGTATATCTATCATGGATTTGTGTAAACGTTCTGTAAAGTAGTCTAACTCT
>JAUIFW010000091.1 GCA_030430105.1 bacterium
ATAGGATGCGAGGAATACACCAAGGAGTGCGAGGGCTACTGCCCCATAGGTTCCGAGAGCCTTCATATGCTGGTTTGAAAACAAGTGGTCTGAGTATAGTCCTGGGAGGTGGGTGGGCAAGAAAAAAAGGCAGCTTGCTTGCTGCCTCGTTATCATAGGTTTTGTTAGGACATTTAGAGATGTTTCAAAAGCTCTTCAGCCTCGTCTTCACCATCATCTGCCATCAAGGCTTCTTCCAGAATCTCTCCATAATAAGGAATGTCATTAGTAGGTGACTTTCTTATGATGGGAGTTAGGACATCCATCGTTGCATCGGCTAAGTATAAAGCACTTTCCCCCTGAAAACCTGAAGGCTCCAGAGGACCACTACCATCGTCTAGCAAATCCAGCCATTCTTCGTGACTGATGGGATTGCCATCTTCATCACGGAACTCCATGCCTCGAACACGAACATCAGGTTCTGGTGGAGCATTGAGTTTTGCATGTGCTAACCCTTCTTCCACTTCATCCCATCCTTGTTGGATATCTTTAGCATCCTCACTGCCAAAGATAGGAGAATCTATACCCATTTCATGGTTCGGGTACTGTTCCTGCTCTGGAACGACCAATACTTCTGCCTGCAATTGTACTGTGCCTCCTCTATATTTATATTTACTTACATATTTTTACATAATTTTTTAATTTGTCAATTTTTTACATATCCTTCTCCTAATTCCCTGTAGCTATATTTGACAAAACCTGAATATTCACCTTTACATTCATTCTCAGTCTGGTAGCATACTTTGGTAATTTTTCATTACCTTCTTTTTTTCATGGAGCATATTTCCATTAAGGGTGCACGCACCCACAACCTGAAGAATATTGATGTGGAGATCCCGCGTAACAAGCTCGTGGTACTCACGGGGCTTTCTGGATCTGGTAAGTCTTCCCTTGCCTTTGACACCCTCTATGCGGAGGGGCAGCGGCGGTATGTGGAGAGTCTTTCCACCTACGCACGGCAGTTTTTGCAAACTACGGAGAAACCGGATGTGGATTTGATCGAAGGGCTATCCCCAGCTATCTCTATCGATCAGAAATCTGCTCCGAGAAATCCCCGCTCTACCGTGGGTACGGTGACGGAGATATACGACTACCTACGTCTCTTGTTTTCCAAGGTGGGAAATCCTCATTGTCCCCTTTGTGGTACGGAAGTAGGTCGGCAAAGTGCTACGCAGATCATTGAACATGTTGCCAACTATGAACTTGGAAAGAAGATTTTGCTGCTCGCTCCTGTCATCAAAGACAAGAAGGGTGAGCATGCTGCCGCCTTTGATCGCATCAAAAAAGAAGGATTTGTACGAATGCGTGTGGACGGGCAAGTGATGACTATCGCGGAAGAGGTAGAGCTCGATCCCAACAAGAAACATACTATCGAAGTGGTAGTGGATCGTCTTGTGATCAAGGATTTTACTCCTCAGAAGACGGAGCTTTCCAACGGTGAAGTGATCGAACAGCCTAATCCGGATAGGACCAGGCTTGCGGACTCTATTGAGACTGCGCTTCGCTTTGGAGAAGGAAACATCACCATCGTGGATAATGATACGAATGAGGAAGAAAGCTTCAGTGAGCATTTTGCCTGCCCGAATCATCCACAGGTGAGCTTCCCGGATATCGAGCCTAGTATGTTCTCTTTCAACTCCCCTAAGGGAGCCTGTGAGACTTGTCATGGACTTGGGACGCGCCTTGAGGTCAACCCAGAGCTCGTGGTGCCCAATGTAAACCTCACTCTCGATGAGGGAGCGGTACATGTGTGGAGTCATGGGAATACGCAGAGCGGGTGGTATGGAAAACTTTTGGAAAAGGTGGCAGACAAGAATGAGATTCCTCGGGACAAGCCTTGGAAGGAACTTACTGACCAGCAGCGCCATATGGTGCTCTTTGGTACGGGAAAGCAGAAATACTCCATGCATTTGGATGGTGGCTCCCTCAAGGGTGAGTATGCTACGATCTTTGAGGGAGTGATTCCTCATCTTGAGCGTAAGTACCATGATACGGAGTCAGACAATGTGCGAAAGAAGATGGAGCAATACATGCACGAGCATACATGTAACGCCTGTGGTGGACGAAGACTTCGACCCGAGATGCTCGGTGTGCTTGTAGAAGGACTCAATATCATCGAGGTAACGGAGAAATCCATAGAGGATCTTATCAGCTTCTTCAAGGATCTGAAGCTCACGGACAATGAAATGAAGATTGCTCGCCTCATCCTCAAGGAGGTGGAGGAGCGGCTTCAGTTCCTCTTCGATGTAGGACTTCCCTACCTCTCCCTCGATCGAAAGGCCAATACCCTTTCTGGTGGAGAGGCGCAGCGTATTCGACTTGCGACGCAGATCGGATCTAAGCTGCTAGGTGTGATGTATGTACTTGATGAGCCTTCTATTGGGCTGCACCAGAAGGATAATGATCGCCTGATCAAGACTTTGCTTGGACTACGAGATATTGGAAATACCGTGATCGTGGTGGAGCATGACGAGGACACGATGAATGTGGCGGACTGGATCATCGACATCGGGCCTGGAGCTGGTATGCACGGTGGACAAATCATTGCAGAGGGATCGCCAGAGCAGCTAAAGAAGGACCCAAACTCCATCACGGGACAGTACCTCTCTGGGAAGATGGCTATAGAGATTCCTGACCAACGACGTGTTCCTGCTAAAGACAAGGATATTGTGGTCACAGGAGCTACCCTTCACAACCTCAAGGAAGTGGATGTGAAGTTCCCACTTGGTGTACTTACGGTGGTGACAGGAGTGTCTGGTTCTGGTAAATCATCACTTGTGAACGATATCGTGGTGCAGCATCTGGCAAACCGGCTCAATGGTAGGCAGAGTTTTGCCCGTGGATTCAAGGATATTCTTGGACATGAGCATTTGGATAAATTGATTGATATCAATCAATCGCCCATTGGCCGCACACCACGTTCGAATCCTGCTACCTATACAGGGGTGTTTACAGACATCCG
>JAUIFW010000092.1 GCA_030430105.1 bacterium
TCGAAGCTCATCTGTCGCATCTGTGGGAATTACCTCCTCCTGCTGGATTGTCTTGAGAATATGAGAAGCCTTTACCTGCTCCTGCCCACTAGCAAGCTTCTCTTTTACCTTGAGGACCATGAATCCTTTCTCAGACTCTAGGACATCAGAAACCTCACCAATAGAAAGGTCAGTCACTTCTGCACGGAACTCCGCAGACTCATAGAAGTCATCCTGTGGCTTAATAAATCCTGTCTCAACTCCCTCCTTATCACTCATCTCTCCTGCAACCGCAGAAAAGTTCTCTGCGTTTCTTGGAAATGAACGAAGTTCTGAGCGCTTTGCATCGAGATGCACAATAGCCTTACCTTCTAGAGTTGTTACTGTGTTATCAAATACATCCGTTACCGTAGTCTCCACAGCAGTATCTGCAGTCTGCCCTGGCTCTAGGGTGGTAATGATTGAAGAAAGATCTCCAACCATCTCATCCAGGTACTTAGTCTCCGTACCAAAACTTGCTCGATCCCCCTGTTCTTCAGAAAGGGAAGTCGCTACCTCCATAAAGTCCTGCGCCCCTGCAAGCCGTGTTTGCGCCTCTGCAACAAGTGCATCAATTTCCTCAGACTCATCCTCTGAAGCTGTCTCCTTTGGCACCTTAAATTCTAGCTGAATCGTCTTACCAAGAATCGACTTCGCCTGCTCCACATCCTCAACTCCAGGAATGGTAATCATAATATGATGCTCATTTCCAAGTGGAGCATCTACAACATTGGGTTCAGAAACTCCAAGAGAGTTCACACGCTTACTCAAGACCTCTTTGATACCATTCAATACTTCCGTGTACCGATCGTCAGGGATATCTGATGTATCCACCTTGAAATCAAGTCCTACACCTCCGGCCAAATCAAGTCCCTTACTTATCTCACTATCCGTAAGAAAGCGAAGCTGCTCAGGAAAGTACAAAGACATGCCAGCCTTCCAGGAGCTAGGCAAAGAAATAAAGCCTGCAACAAGTAATATGGCAAGTACGGTAAATACCTTGGATCGTAACTGCATGTGGGCCCAATGCTAGAAAATAAACATGCATACTTTACCGGAGCCCTACAACAAGTCAAAGAAAAGCGAAGCCAGGAGGCACCATCACTTGGACAAATTTCGAATCCATTTTATGGCGCGTATACCAAGCACAAGAAGTGGTTTATTCACCACTTCAAAACTTCCAAGATAGTGTACTTCTTCCCCTCCAAACTTTTTTTTAAAGGATGTAACACCAGTCAAATGGGTATCTCGTTTTCCATCGGTTATACCAAGAAAGTCATACCATATACAAGAACAAAGCTCCTTTGCATAGCGCATAGCGGTCCACTGAAGCAAATACGGAGCCATCGCCTTTGAGTGCTTCGATGAGGAAGCACCATAGTAGTACGTAAAGGTATCACCAGAACGCACAAACAATCCCGCAGCCACCCACTCTTCCTCGTAGCGCGCAAGCAGAATCAACGCATCCTCCCCAAAAGCACGCATACATTGCTTATAGTACTCTTTCGAATGCCCAGAAAATCCATCCCGCGCCGTAGTCTCCTTATTTAAGAGATCATAAGCCTCAAACACCTGCTCCTCCAACTCTTTACCCAAACCCTGAGCCCCAAGCCCAAGGCCCTGCATATCATGTTCTCCCCAAGCCCGAAGCTCCAAGACCTCCTTCCCCACAAACTCAAGCGCATCACCCTTCACTTCATACCCAAATGCAAACATCTCCACCCCCCTCTTCGATGCCAAACGAATATTATACCGTCCCTTTTGCTTCATCTGCGCCAAAATATCTTCTTCAGAGGACTCAAGATTCACCCGCAAGGTAGATGCAGGAATATATGACGCATGAGCCTCTTTTAAAGCTGGAGCATCCATCTCCTCTAGGGTATAAGGAGGAGTTATACGAACCCAAAGCGCCCCCTTCTCCACAGCAGCCAACTCCTTCGCAAAACGAGAAATAATCTGGGCCTCTTCCACCTTCATAGCTTCCCCCTTTGAACTCTGTAATTTGTTATCTGAAATCTGAAATTTTGGGCCGAGCATCGGCCCCATAGGCATATTCACCCAATACCACCTCCCAATTGGGTACCTCCATCCCCACCCATACGCAAGCACCTCCCCCTCTTCCTCAAGCACGTAGAGCCTCCCCTCATCCTTCAACAGCCACCCCATAAACCTACTCCACGAAGCACTCTGAAAAAACGACCCTTTGTCATTTGAAATCTGAAATTTGAAATCTGAAATTTGAGCGAGCCCCTGGCTCGCTTCATACGTGATCATCATAGCTTCGGATTCGGAACAAAGGTCTCGCCAATCCGACTTCCCTTATCCATCGCTAAATTCGCCAAACTATCCGCCACCTTATTGGCAAGACGAGGAATATGTTCAAATGTCATATCAATATGCTTCCCAACCTTCCGCACTCCCTCCGCAATCTCCTTCAACGTTGCATCCTTAATCTTATATTCACCATTCAATTGCTTGACGATAAGCTCACTATCCAAGTAACAATGAAGCTTCTTAGCATCCATAGCAGCAGCTTTCTCCACCCCCTTATACAAGGCGATGTACTCAGCCTGATTGTTGGTGCGTTCCCCAAGAAAAATTCCACCTTCCCACACGACATCACCATCCTGAGCCCGCAGTGAAATACCCGCCCCAGCAGGACCTGGATTTCCTCGAGCTCCACCATCTGTATAGAGGTATAATTGTTTCATTCAGCAAGGTTAGATCGGACGCCGCAAGGCAGAGAAGTTGTCCCCACCAAACCGGCCCGTACAATAGTGCTACGACTATTGCATTCATCCTATGAAAAAGCAAGTGAGCGGTCGGCTCCTTGGCGATCTAGAACCAGCAAAAAAAAGAGAATTTCCTCATAAATTACTAGGAAGCATCCTTGGTAGTGCCGCTATCCTCGTGCTTCTTGCACACCTCGTCGGCAATCCAGCCTTTGCATATATA
>JAUIFW010000014.1 GCA_030430105.1 bacterium
GCTATAGCTCAGCTCTGGTCCTACCGCGAGCATGAGGTTGGTTGGTAATGTCCAAGGCGTTGTCGTCCATGCTAGGAAGTAGATAGGAGCGTCATCCGTATGTTTCAAGCTCTTTGCGAGGAACTTGACCGTCACCGCTGGATCCTGCCTATCCTGATAATTTTGCTGCGCCTCGAAGTTGGAGAGCGGCGAAGATATACGGTAGGAATACGGCACAATTTTTTGCCCCAGATACACCAAATCCTTTTTCCAAAGCTCTTTGAATACCCACCATACGGACTCCATAAACCATGGCTCCATGGTGCGGTAGTCGTTTTCTTGGTCTACAAATCTACCGAGGCGTTTGATGAGCACCTTCCACTCATCCGCATAGCGCATCACCGTATCTCGACACGCCTCGTTGAAACGCCCCACACCATATTCCTCAATCTCGTGGCGTGACCCAAGACCAAGTGTTTTTTCTTGCTCGAACTCTACAGGAAGACCATGTGTGTCCCATCCCCAACGACGTTCGATGCGCTTTCCTCGCATGGTCCAATACCTCGGCACCATGTCTTTCATCACACTAGCAAGCACATGCCCGTAATGAGGAAGTCCTGTGGCAAAGGGAGGACCATCATAGAAGGTAAACTCCTGATCCTCTGGTCGCTCACTCACACTCCTTTCAAAAATCTGCTCCTGACGCCAAAACTCAATGAGCTTCTCTTCGAGTTCGGGAAAGGATTGCTTGGGATTGGGCTTCTTGAACTTCATGGTACAAAAAATGACAACTACAGATATGAGTTGCCAGCGGCCCGACATGCGGGAGGTACCACCGAAGGCGATGCTTGATTTCTGCGTTTTCGTAGCAGTGAACGAGGAGTTCTACTTGTCCGCTAGCGCGGAGGTTCTTCTCCTTGCGCGCCTGCCTAGGCGAGGCTCCCGGGTGATAGCCGGTCTGCGCATGTACGTATATATGGTACGAGCTTACTCTGAATCCTGCAAGAGCTTTGTCAAATCCACCGACGCAGCATCCCTACCCCTTGGGCGATATTCGAGTACGTATTTCACTCCTAAAAGGTCCTCTCCTACCTTTTCACAACTATCTAGCCCTAGACAAGAGGGGAGATTTCTATACTGACCAAGCACCGTCCCTTCCGCATCTAAAAAGAGGATATCTAAACTAAAGCCCATTCCCTTCATGTGGAATGGATAGGTTCCAGGCTCACTAAATGCAAAGAGCATGGCTTGGTTTTCTTCTATCCACTCTCTATAGGAAAGCCCCTGGATACGCTGTGCAGGTTCTCCCGCTATCCACGCTTGGAAGGTCGCGCGCTCCCCATCTGCGAAGGATACGGTCACTTCCCGCTCTTCATATTCGAAATCGTTGCGAAGCTCACTAAACCCTTCTCGGTTCCATTCAATCGCCTTGGTGTAGGACATGCATCCTCCCTGCAAGTTTTCTGGGAGCATGTCACAGGTATTACTCGTAGCAAGCACAGGGTATGCTGCCCTAAAACATTCCTCTGCCTCATCGCGGAAGCCGCTACAGGTCTCTAGGTCACCTTGTCGGATAGCTTCATCAGCTGCGAGTGCTCCGTAGTCCACTCCTTGCCGCAATAAACTATTTATGCCAAAGAGTAGTGCGGCGATAACGACGAGGAGGAGGATAATTCTCCATGGGGTAGTGCGATCCATATTCATGAGACTATAAGAACCAGATATATCTGGTTCTTATAGTAAGATATCAAATTTCAAATTACAAATGTCAAATTGTAAATGCTTGAAAAGCGCCTCCGGGAAGGCGCTTTGCTTTTTTCTTAATGTCGACCAAGGTTTTCCCTGAACAGGAAATCCTCCAAGCCTATTTTTTTTCTTAGCTCGATGATTTTCATCATCGCTGTTTCTAGATCTGTTTCTTCCTTGAGAAACAGACGAAACGTAAATACCTGCCCAGACTCATTGCCTTGGGACTTGTGAAAATCAACGTACGCTGACTCCTCCACAGCAAAGGTGGTCAACTGTCTGGACTGCTTAGATACGGGGACACGTAGCGTTTCGCCTAACGAGTAATACCAGTCCTTGCTTGTGAGCCCTGGAAAGATCCTGGTCTCAGCTTGCATGAGTGTCATACAATTCCCTACCGAAGCGGAATACTCTAGTATCGCCTCGTGGGAAAAATCCGTACCATCGCAGTCGATATACGTATAGACAACCATGTCCTTCTGCACATCGAGTGGAAACGAAAGAATCTGCTGTTCACGGATTTTTCTTGTCTTCCCATGATCATGTGAAAGTGTGTCGAGCACCGTGCACGTATGTCTCATGAGCTCATGATCCGTAAGGAGCAGGCGCGCCTCGAGCCAAGTTTTTTTCCTGATCTGCATAGCAGAACCTCCTATGTGTATTGTCCATAGGCTACTTGTGATATCGCTGGATGCAAGACATAAGAAAAATGCCCTCCGGTTGGTTACGGTAGGGCAAGGGTGGAAGAAATTCTAGTGCATCCTGACACCTCCAGATATTAACCACTAAATGCGTGTAAATACCCGGTCTTCCAAGTTTTTGTTTGCATTGGCCGTTTCCTTCGGCGCCTATGAGACGAATGGGATTCCATTCAGAGCGGATCTTGGGCCCAAGTGGTGCCCCGAACTCCTCCCGCGGTGTCACATAGACTCCTTTACCTACAGACTTTGTAGGGAAGGCGCTGCATCCCCAATGCACGGGAGCAGTCTTTTAGTACGTAATTCGCCCTTCTTGTGGGCGGTTGGTCTGAAAATACGTCATTCCATACCTCCTTCTATATTTATACCCTCAGTGACGTCTGAGGGGTCCGCTGATCTCCCGGAGGGTCCTGAGTTTCAACCCTTTGTGGGTCGCCTTACAGGTCTCCTGCTCCACTCCTACGAGCGGGGGCACCTCTCCCTGGACAATGGGGAGGCCTTTAGGTTGTTCGTCGTCGGCCTGGGCCGGCGGCAAGTACATGCATGGCCATAATCACCTCCTTTCTCTCTGGATCTGGTTTATGCATTCTCCCGTGAGGGAATCTTAGGGGGGCCTCGTACCATTGGTAGCCCTTCCTTTCTTTCATTTTCCCGCCTTGTAGGTGGGGTAATGTGGGAGAGTAGACCTCTCCCGGAGTTAGGGGCAGGCGGTGCTGTGCAATGCCGAGGGTCGAACCCGGCATTCGCAAGCGGTGCTCTGCGTCCCTATGTGAAAGTGCCCCGCGTTTTGTGCCCGGCGATAATCGGTGGGCGTTGGGCTTTCCTTTCACTGTGGGTACTATACGTATTTTAATTTATATGTCAACATATTTTTTAAATCTGTCTAGATTCACGCAAAGCAAGGCTCAACAGGCCCTTGCCACATCCTACATTCTATCTATATTATCTTTTGATAACCTACGTATATGAACGAGTATTTCTTCTCGAATGAGGCTACAGATCAACTAGTTGAGACCCTTGCAGAGCGGCTCCTTAATGGAGCGGTTGTTCTCCTTCCGACAGACACGGTGTATGGTCTCGCTGTTTCTCCAGAGCACCCTGATGCCGTGGATCGACTCTATTCTATCAAACAACGACCTCGTCATAAGCGCCTACCCAACATGATGCATAGTAGAGACGCACTTCTGGAGGCAGGATTAACTCTCAATGAGACTGCTGAAAAACTGCTTACTTCACCACTTATACCAGGAAGCGTTACGCTTGTTCTCCCCTTTGGCTCAGGGAAGAAGCCTTCATGGGTAGGTACTTTTGAAGATCTTGCGATACGTATACCTAATGAAGCATATCTTCTCGATGTCCTTGCTCGTACTGGCCCGCTCTATGTGACGAGCGCAAATGTGCATGGACTTGAAACTCCTCCAACGGCTGCAGAGACACTGAAACAACTAGAGGAGAAACCCGACGTGGTTATGCATGGACCTGAACGTGCATCAACACCTTCTACCATCGTTCGATGTATAGGAACCCCTGAGGTGTTGAGAGAAGGAATAATCCCTTCTTCCGAAATTTATTCTTTGCTACAACAAGAAAGACACCACTAGTATCGCATAGTGGTGTTCCTTCCGTATCCCTTCCTCTTCTCCTACTCCGTCACAATAGCCTTCCGCATAAACCCACGCAGGGTCACGAGCTCAGGATAGTCATAGAAGAATGCGATCTTTTCCTCTGCAATGCTTCCAGGAGCTTCTGGCTTGTCCTGGATCACGAACGCGGTGAAGCTCTCCGCCATATCCTCCGCCTCGTTGGTCGCCGCATAGTCTGTGACAAACTGATCCTGGTATGTTTCATAGAATGCAGTCATGGCCTCCTCATCCCCCTCTGCAGCTACCTGCTCTTCTTTGATACCCGCCCAGTATTTGGTATAAAACGCGTATAGATACGATCCTTCCTTCGCACACCCTTCTCCTGGATGGTAGGTCGTACACGCTTCGTAGCTCACATACGGATCTACTTCCGTGTGCTGCAGGGTCAGCACATGTGCATACTCATGAATCAGAGTGTATTGCAGCTCCTTCCAGTCAATGGTCTCTCCATCAATAAATGCATCCTCTGGATCCATCTGGAGCACCCACTTCTCAGGATTTTCTGGCTCGGGCATCACTGCCCCCATGATATTTCCATACCCATCTGTAAATACCTCAAAGGTACTAAAGACCTCTCGTCGTTTTGAAGGTACCAAATTGGTAAAGACTTCCCACATGGTGTTGAACTGCTCCTCTGCATAGCTATGTTCTCCACCCACGCCATCTTGCCGTAGTAATGCATCTGCGTTGATAGTATACCGTGCCAAAACAGGCATATCTTCTCCCCCCTCGTCGTAGTGATCATGGAGGTCTGGCGTGTCACCTCCTTCTCCGTACCACTCCTCTTCGAGACTCGCTAACTTTTCCTCCACTGCCTGTATTTTTGCTTCACACTCCTCATCTGACTCACACACAATGTCACACGAATAAGTACGAGGGTTATACTCTTCCTCCTCAAAACAATCCTCCTCAGACCAAAAGTAGAATGCATAACGGTACTCATCATACAGCTCCTCTCCCGTAAATTCATCGTACCCAAGCTCGTAGAGTACCCAAGACCGACTTATCACATCTGCTACCAGCGCTCTCGATGCCGGACTATCTGGAATCCAGGTTTCTTGAAAGAGCTTTGCCTGGTTGGCATAGGTAAGGAGCGGCGCATACCAAGTAGGCCCTCCCTCTTCCACAACCCACTCATCCATCCGGCTTGTCACAGCCAGTAGCTCCGCCACATTGACCGTGTCTCCAGGGCGATACGTGATCCCAGCCCCTCCATCACCTTGTACTAGCTCTAGCTCCTTTGCCAAACATACATAGGGTGCATACCATGCTGACACATCTATGTCATCAAAACACTGCCACGCATCTTCTTCACCAGGCTCGTATCCATAAGCCGTTACCAAGATCTTTGCGAGCTCCGCACGGTTTACATTTCGCTCCGGTGCATAGCTACCGTCTGGGTTTCCATCTACAACTCCTTGCTCATAAAGAAACTGAATTCCTGCCGCATAGGGATGCGCGCTATGTACATCTGAAAAAAGCTGATCACCCAAATACCCTCTTTCTTCAGCAACCATACTCCCGTAGTCCCCAGTACTCTCATCATATAGCTCAGGCTCTACCATCGCTACGCTTGTTGCCAGTTCGTGGCTCGACCCGGCATACCCTTCTGAATCCATGGTGGCGCCATAGGCGACGATACTGGATAGCAAGGCAACACAGATGCTACAAAATAGCACAACGTATCGATCCATGGGGTGAGGGTTAAAGGTACTTGCGCAGAGTGTACCTGGGCGCGCGGGTGTTGCAAAGCACAATCATCCATTTGGTATCTGTCATCTGAAATTTGAATTTTGTCATTTTGAAAAAGGCCGGCATATGCCGGCCTTTTTCTTTACTTTCTTCTAAGGAACCCAAACGCTCCTCCTTTTTTCTCCCTACCTTCTTCTTTCCCAGTTCCGTCACCTGAGATTTCAGATTCTGGCATCTTTCGAATTACATCTCGATGTGGTCGATCCCCATCGTGGTCTCTTCTTGGCCCGCGGCTTCCACCATCCCTTCGTGGTCCACCACCTTGCCTCTGCCCTCGATCTCCGCCTCGGCTTCCACCTCGATACCCTCCATCTCTCGATCCACCTCGTGGACCTCCTCTTCGATCACCACCAG
Organism: bacterium; assembly: GCA_030430105.1. The sequence goes on from JAUIFW010000014.1 coordinate 6,173, forward strand.
AACGTCCTCCTCGATCACCATCACCGGATGGCTTGATCAATGGACCATTTGGATCACCTTGGAAAAACTCCTTGTGGGTAAGGGAAATCTTTCCATCCTTCACTTCCTTTACCTTTACCTTGATCCTATCTCCAACCTTTGCCACCTGCGCCGTCTCTTCGATACGCATTGGGGCCATCTCACTGATGTGGAGTAGTCCATCCTTGTTTGGCGCAAACTCTACAAGTACTCCGAAGCCCATATCTCGTACAACCTTTCCTTCGAAGACATCACCTGGTGTAGGTACGTAGGTGATCTGCTTGATCATCTCTACGGCCTTCTTCACTCCCTCTGGCTTCACACCAGTCACAGTTACAAATCCTTCATCATCAATATCAATCTTTGTTTCCGTAGCCTCGATCATTGCCCGGATATTCTTTCCTCCAGGCCCAATCACATCTCCGATCAAATCCTGTGGAATGGTCATAGACTCAATACGAGGAGCATACTCAGACATCTCTGCCTTTGGTGCGGAAAGCACCTTGTTCATTTCGCCGAGAATATGCGCACGTCCCTCATCTGCCTTCGCTAGTGCTTCCTTTAGAATTTCTCTCGTAAGTCCTTCGATCTTGATATCTAGCTGCAGGGCAGTGATACCTACCTCAGTTCCTGCTACCTTGAAGTCCATGTCTCCGAGGAAGTCTTCCTTACCTTGGATATCGTAGAGCACGGCGTAGTTCCCAGTCTCCTTGTCTAGCATAAGCCCCATAGCAATACCACTTGCTGGCCGCTTGATGGGCACACCTCCATCCATCAGACAAAGAGTAGAACCACACACAGATCCCATAGAAGAGGATCCGTTACTCATAAGCACCTCGGATACTACTCGCATGGTGTACGGGAAGTCTTCCTTGCTTGGAAGGAGTGGCAAGAGCGCTCGCTCAGCCAAGTCTCCGTGTCCAATTTCTCTTCGTCCTGGTGTTCGCATAAATGCTACTTCTCCTACAGAGAAACCAGGGAAGTTGTAGTGATGCATGTATCTTCGCTCCTCGTCTTCGTCCATGTTGTCGATCACCTGCGCATCCCCTGGTGACCCAAGCGTAAGTACAGAAAGAACCTGAGTCTCTCCTCGTGTGAAGAGACCTGTTCCATGCAATTTGTTGAAGATTCCGTTTTCTACGGTGATTGGGCGGATCTCATCGAGCTTTCTTCCATCAAGACGAACACCGTCTCGCAGTACCTTTGCCCGCATATGTGCCTGTACCATCTCTCCCACTCGTTTCTTTACCGCTCCCTCTGTCCAATCACTCTCTGCATCGTCAGCAATCTTCGCTGCAAAATGTTCAAGTGCCTCCGTGCGGATTGCATCCTCTGTCTCATTCTGTGCAGTCTTATCCAGACCGAACATCGCCTCAACCTTGTCCGCCGTTACAAACGCTTCTACCTCTGATTGCACTGAAGCTGGAAGCTCTGCAACAGTAAGCTCCATAGGCTTGATCTCTACCTTAGCAAGGAATTCTTCCTGGATAGCACAGAGTTTCTTGATCTCCTCATGCGCCTTATCCAGTGCCTCAAGGAATTTATCCGCAGGCACTTCGTTGGCTCCTGCTTCGATCATAGTGATGGCATTCTTTGTACCAGCAACCATGAGATCTAGGTGTGAATGCTCCATCTGTGCATAGGTTGGGTTGATGACGATGACATCATCGATGAGACCAACACGTACTCCAGCACAAGGCCCTCCAAAGGGAGCACCTGTAAGAGAACACGCTAGGGAAGCACCGAGAATAGCAATATCCTCTGGGTTTGTTTCCATATCTACCTGCAAGGTAGTCACTACTACCTGGGTGTTGTTTCGTGTGTTCTTTGGGAACAGGGGCCGAAGAGGTCGGTCGATCATACGAGCAGCGAGTGTAGCTTGATCGCTTGGTCGTCCTTCACGCTTGATGAAGCGACTTCCCTTCATCTTTCCTGTTGCGTAGAACTTCTCCTGGTAGTCTACAAGAAGTGGGAAGAAATCCATCCCGTCCTTTGCGGGTCCAATACAACAGGTCACTAGGATGGATGTACCACCAAGGGTGACAAGGGCACTACCGCCCGCTAGGCGAGCCATGCGCCCTGTCTCTATCTGGAGTTTTCGTCCTTGAAACTCCTTCTCAATCTGTACCACTGACATAGCAAATGGTTAGGTGTAAAACCGTTGCTTGCCGGGTACGTCCCATATGACTAGAGGAAACTCTCTTGTTTTCTCCACTCACCTGAAACGAACCTTTGGGGCCGCAACGCAAGTATTATATAGGAGAATGGGGGAGTCGCAAGAAGGAAAATGGGCGCTTTGCGTCCAATATTTCAAATGGCAAATTTCAAATTTCAGATAACAAAAAGCCCGGCGTCTTATCGACCCGAGCTAGGTTATTGTATATTTTTACGGCTCGTCCCTTCCCAGAATTTGCAGGAGGAGGGTAAACATGCCAGGAGCCTGTTTTTGGTCCGTGACTTCAAGGTAAACTCGGAACCAAGAGTCTACCAAAGATTCAGCTAGTTCAGCCTCAACTTTATTCTGAGCGATGATCTCCACTTCCACAAAGTAGTGAGTTTTCTCTCCCACTTTCATAGTGTCCATATCTACCGTTACAGGGCTGTCCTTGAACGTACCCTGCCAGCTTTCACGATGTTTATGGAGCACGAGATCGGTTCCTACCTGCGCTTGTTTGAAGGTGCTAATGACAATTTCTTGCTCCTCTTCTCTTCGATGATCCTTGCCGGGAATATCACTTTTTTCCCACCACTTCTTTGTCACCACACACTTTCTGTCCCCATAGCGGCGAAAGCGGGTGAAATCATAGCCTCCTAGAGGAGACTTTGTGACAGAGTGAAATACGTCTGTGACTTCATCATCATGCATAAAGGTATAGCCTTCCCCCCTGAGTTTTTCTTTCAACTCACCCTTTTGTCGGAGGGTGACCTCGTATTTTTTTTCCACTTCAATCGTTTGGCTTTCTTGTTTCATCTTCATTTCACACATAGCCTTCTCCATTCGTTTTTTCTTGCAGTATGTATACGTATGCACGTTATGATTGTCTATAGTAAAAACCCGGAGCAATACTCCGGGTTTTGGGTTCTTTTTTCTTTTGATCAGATGCTAGCTTTCGCTAGGTTTCTGAGTTTTTTTGTTTGTAGCTCAAAAATATACTTTCTGAGCTCTGCCAGGGCCTCATGGAGCTGGCTCAATTCGGGAACAAAGATGTACTTATGTTTATATCCTTCGGAAACTGCGAACTGCTTCCGATTGGCATACACCTTGCTAAGTTCAAGGCTTGGGAAGCGACCCTCTATTGAGCCCTCTCCAAGTTTAGACTTAGAAATATGTACGCGAAGCGCCCCTGTGGTGTCAATCTGCATTTTCCCAAATGCAGTCTGCACAATATAGGATTCATCTGTCGTGTTTTCATAGAGAATTGACAGTTGGTATGCCTCTGGGATTCCCGCCTTCAGACAAGCACTTCGTATAGTGTTTTCTTTCGGTTTTTCCCTGGCAATCACTACCATATCTTCATTGAGCATCAACGATGGATTGATGGCATGCGGATCATGATCCACATGACTCCCCTCAATAAACATTTTTACGCTTTCAACCTCTACTTCATTGTATGAGGTTTTTAGCCCATTTGCTTTCATCTCTGCACAGACATTTTTGTTCTGTTGTATGAATGAAATAACGTCCTGGACGGTTTGCCCTCTGAAATTGTGCGTTTGAACATGCACCGTTTCTAGCATCACATCCTGGATCTCGCGACCTTTTGGGTCGTATTTTTCTGTGATTACTGTTACCAAATCATATTCCTCCGATTGATATTTGTTTTGCGTATTCCAATATATCATCACTTACCTAGTTGTCAAATCACTATCCAAACATTCTACAGCGAATATATTCTTGAGGACTAGGAACCCTTCAAACTTCCATTGAATCCTAGCTTTCTTTCCCCTAGACTCTGACCACTAGATATTCACCCGACCCCTATGGCGGCACCCACAATGGATACCATCGTTAACCTCTGTAAACAGCGAGGATTTATCTTTCAATCCTCGGAGATCTATGGCGGCTTTGCTGCAGTGTATGACTATGGGCATTATGGTGTGCTTTTGAAGAATAACATTCGGGACGCATGGTGGAAGACTATGGTGCAAAAGCGGCGAGACGTGGTTGGGCTTGATAGCTCCATCTATATGCATCCAAAGACCTGGGAGGCTTCTGGGCATATCGATAGCTTTGATGACCCTCAGATCGACTGTCGAAACTGTAAACATCGGATTCGTGCGGATCATATGCTTGAGGAGCATGGAGTGGATGCTGATAAAATGCAGATTACCGAGCTCAATGCCCTCATGGATGATATGAAGGAAAAGGGAACAACGTTTGTTTGTCCTAATTGTGGGAGTGATGATCTCACTCCAGCAAAAACCTTTTCTCTTATGGTAAAGTCCAATCTTGGATCTCCTACCTCTGAGCTTTCTGAGGAGAATGTGGTGTATCTTCGACCAGAAACTTGTGGAGGAATCTACCTTCAATACAAGAATGTGCAGGAGACTACTCGTATGAAACTACCCTTTGGAATCGCGCAAGTTGGTAAGGCGTTTCGAAATGAGATTGTTGCCAGGCAGTTTGTTTTCCGAACTCGTGAGTTTGAGCAGATGGAAATGCAGTACTTCCTCCATCCGGATGATATGGATGCCAAGTATCAAGAGTGGCAGGAGCGACGCTGGAATTGGTTCCTGGACTATGGAATTGATAAGGAAAAAATCCGGTGGCACGAGCACCAGAAACTCGCTCACTATGCGAGCAAGGCGTACGACATCGAATACAACTACTCGGCCCTTGGAGGCTTTAAGGAAGTGGAAGGAGTTCATGCTAGAGGGGACTGGGATCTTAGCCAGCATGGGAAGTTCTCCAAGACCAATATGGAGTACTTTGACCAGGCTCGAAATGAGAAATATATTCCACATATCTTGGAAACTTCAGTAGGACTTGGGCGTCTTACCCTCATGTTTATTGACAATGCCTATACGGAGGAAGACCTCGAGGATGGTACGAGCCGAGTGGTGCTCAAGCTTGATCCACGCCTTGCGCCGATCAAAGTGGCTCTTATGCCTCTCATGAAAAAGGACGGGCTTGCGGAAAAGGCGCAGGAGCTCTATGACCAGCTATCAGACAGCTTCATGGTAGAGTATGACGAAGCTGGAAGTATCGGTAAGCGGTACCGAAGGCAGGATGAGATTGGTACGCCATACTGCGTGACCGTGGACTATGAGTCTCTCGAGGATGGATCTGTTACGGTGCGTGATCGAGATAGTATGGAGCAGGTGCGGGTGAAGATGGAGGAGCTGGAGGGGTGGCTTGAGGAGAAGCTTTAAGTCGCTTCGCGACCAAATGGCAAATTTCAAATTTCAAAGTACAAATTTCAATTTTTTTGGATAGAAAAAAGGCCCCGTACTTGGTACGTGGCCTGCTTTTGCAGCGTGCCTGTTTGCAGGTCACGCTTCACTTTTTAAATGAGTAACTCTATATTTCACTTCTTAGATATTTTCTAAATTCTAAGAACTTTGACATAGCTACTCCGCTGATGGTAAAAATCAATATCCCGCCAAACATGCACAGCCCTGAATATGCGGCCAAGTGATTTATCTCATTTTGGCTGTACTGCAGAGCATATAATAGCTGCACTGAACTATATGCAAGTAGGAAGAGTAAAGTGATCACAAGTGCCTCAACAACTTTCACTTTCTCCCAATTTTTACCAGTAAGGTCTACCAGAAACCAATAGGATCCAAATACAGCAATTATCATTCCAGGAATGAAACCATACTCAGAGCCTGATAACTCCAGCATGTACTTTGCATCCATGAAAGCTGCTACTGCGCTAATACAAACACACATCAGGAAACCAATTGCTTCTGCAATAAACACTTTCTGCCTCGGATTCATAGTGCACCTCTCTTTTTGTTTTATAAATTATAATACTATCTATTGTATATTTGTCAAATTTACAACCATATACTGGTCCAAACATCATCATTATTATGATTTACATTTTACTCAGTCAGTACCTCACTAGCGACTCCTCGAAAGCGCCCACCAAAGTCCCCACTTGGCCTCTGCAAACCTGTCTGGACTGTTGAGTAGCACTACGAGGTATTCCTTTCCATTCTCCCCTCTTGTGAGGCCAATAAAGCTTTCCCCTGCTAGATCCGTTGTTCCTGTTTTGAGACCTTCTACTTCCATGAAATCTAGTTTCCCAAGTAGAGCATTGGTGGTTTCGAAGGTGTAAGGCTTCCCTTGCGTAGAAGTAATGGAGCCTACTCTAGTTCTTGCTAGTTCTCGAAGTTCTGGATGCTTGGTTAGCGCATAGCGAGCTAGCTGAAACAGATCCTCGGCAGTGCTTGCGTGCCCAGGTTCGTCAAACCCCATAGGGTTGGTAAAGGAGGTTCCAGCTAATCCCAGACTAGCGGCCTTTTCATTCATCCAGCGGATGAACTGCGACTTCCCTCCTGGCGCATGTTCCGCCAAAGCCATGGCTGCATCGTTTCCCGAGCGAATCAAGGATGCTGCGATGAGATCTCTCACTCTTACTGTATCACCTTGCAAGAGGTGCACCTGTGCCCCCTCGATGGTTGCTGCTTCTCTCCGAATAATCACTTCCTCCTCTGGGCTATAGTGCTCTAGGGCCACGGTGACTGTCATAATCTTGGTCAGTGAAGCCATCGGAACGACAAGCTCTGCTCCTTCCTCTACTAAAATATCTCCAGATCCTACTTCACCGATAAGGTATGCCCTACTTCCCATAAGGGGAAGTTCTTGCATGGCAAAGATCTCTACCGGAGGGTGAGAGACAGGTATATCTGCGATATGCGCGCCGAGCAAGCTCGATAGAAGTGAGAGGTACATACTTATTGGGGCTTTGTGAGCAGTAGTATACCATCGTCTGGATCCGTTGGAAGGATCACATGGGGATTCCCCCTTGCCTCAAGTTCCGTCCATAGGTCCTCCATCTTATGCCCCCACTTGATAACGTCATCAAAGACCATGAGTCCACCAGGTGCAAGCAGCTCCCATCCTTGGCGTAAGTACTCTCCATATTCTCGTTTCATGGCATCCACAAAAATGAAGTCATAGGTGCCTTGTAGCTCAGGTAGTACGTCTAAAACCGCTCCATGATGAAAAGAAATGCGACTTTCTTGCCCAAGCTCCTTCGCATAGTTCCTAGCTTCTTCTAGATCCGCTTCCGTGCGCTCGATCGTATCAATATGCCCCCTACCCTGCTCTTCTAGGATCTCAGCAAAAAAGAGGGTAGAAATCCCATTAGCCGTACCAAGCTCCAGCACTCTCTCAGGCTTCAAAATCCGAAGCAAGGTCTGCAGCACTTTTGCATTCTGCTCCGTAATATTTGGCACCCCACGCTCAGCTGACTCCTTGTGCCATTTCTTAAACAACTCTCGGTTCATGATAGAAAATTAACCGTAAAGTATCGCGTTTGACGCGAAACCACCCGCGTCAGACGCGGCTTGGCCATGCAGCCTGAGGCTGCATGGCCGCGCAAACCCAAAAAAAAGCGGCCGAGGCCGCTTTTTTTGCTAGATCGCAAGGTGTATAAACCCTGTAACCTTCGCATCCCCAGCCACCTGCTCTACCTTCTGGCTTGGATCCTTTACAAACTCCTGAGTGAGCAACGCCTGCTGCTCCTTGAATTTCTTTACTTTACCAGCCATGATCTGGTCTAACATCGCCTCTGGCTTCCCTTCCTCGATCAACTGCTCTCGCCAGATCTCCTTCTCCTTCTCAACTAGCTCCTCTGGAACCTCGTCTGGAGATACTACCACTGGCTGGCTAGCAACCACATGCATAGCAAAGTCCTTACCTAGATCCTCACTTCCTCCAGAAAGTGCAACAATAGCTGCAGTCTTTTTATTGGAATGCATGTAGATGGCTAGAGTCTCGCCCTCAAGCTCCTTTGCTCCAGCAAACTGGATGTTTTCTCCAAGGGTTACAACTGCATCTTTTGCAAGTGCATCAGCCTCATCCTTCATAGCCTCAGCTCCTTTTTCAAAGGCTAGGTCGATCATCTTCTTTGCTAGCTCTTCGAACGCCTCGTTTCGAGCTACGAAGTCCGTCTCACATCCAATCTTTACAAGTACTCCCTTTCCATCACGGATTTCTCCATATACTGCTCCCTCACTTGTCTCTCGGTCTGCCTTCTTGAGTGCCTTTGCCTCACCTGACTTTCTAAGGATCTCGATAGCTTGCTCTTCGTTTCCTTCTGCTTCCATAAGAGCCTTCTTACATGCCATCATAGAGACTCCTGTCTTCTTTCGTAGGTCCATTACTGCCTTTGCACTGATTTCCATACTGTATAGTTCGTTATAAATATATGAAAAGGAAAGGGCGGAGCGGCTAAGCCATCCCCACCCTTTCGTAAGAGTGTTTGATTCTTAGTCCATTTTCTTCACATTCTCCTGCTTCTTTGGCTTTGCAGCTCCCTCAAGGGCGCTAGCAATAACCTCGAAGATGTAAGAGAGGGACTTGTTTGCATCGTCATTCGCAGGAATGATGTGCGCGATTCCATCTGGATTAGCGTTGGTATCTACAATACCTACTACAGGAATATGCTTTGTCTGCGCCTCCTTTACCGCTAGCTTCTCCTTGAGTGGATCTACCACGAATACCACATCTGGTACACGAGTCATATCCTCAACACCGCTAAGGAACCCTTCTAGCTTATCAAGCTCCTTGTGGAACTTCGCAACTTCCTTCTTTGTGTACTTCTGATCGAGCTCTCCAGACTCCTTCTCCTCTCGAAGTGACTTCATGTACGCGATTCGCTCCTTAAACATATCCCAGTTTGTAAGTAAACCTGCTGGCCACTTATTGGTGATATGCGGTGCTCCGACCTTGGTTGCTAGCTGCTCTGTAAGAGCGCGAGCCTGAGGCTTCGTACCTACGAAAAGAATCTTCTTTCCTTCACTTAGCGCCACCTTGAGCATTTTTACTGCTTCTTCAAGATGCTCCTTGGTCTTATCTAGATCAAGAATATGTACTCCATCCTTTTCAGCAAAGATGAACTTCTTCATTTTCGGGTTCCAATGGGACTTCTTGTGCCCAAAATGGACCGCGTTTTTAAATAACTCACTGAGCGTAACGTCTTTCATACTGTTACCTGGCGCTAATTACTGATAAATATACGCAGGTATCTTACTTGGAACTATGTCTAGTGCAAGAGGAAATGGGCGCTTTGCGCCCCAAATTGGCAAATGGCAGATTTCAAATTCCAAATAACAAATTTTATTTCTACCAAATTCCTTTGATATTTGATATCTGTCATTTGAAATTTGAAATTTTATTTTCTTATTTCAGCAATGAAATAAGAAAATCTGCAATCTTATAGGTTGCTCCATCGATCGCCACCTTCTCAAAGTTCTTTTGCATCGCATGCCATTCCTTTGGCTTCTCTGTAAGTTTGATCATACTTTCCAGCACGTCTTGCTTCTTTCCAAGCACCACACCCAGCTTGTGCTTTTTGATCAGTTCCGCATTCCCCTGCTCCTGTCCTGGGAGCACCTTAGTAATGATCATAGGTCGGTGCGCGGCTACACACTCCATTACTGTCGCACCTCCCGCCTTGGTCACCACCACATCCGCGAGCTGCATGTACTTATACATATCATGCACCCAGCCCTTGAGATGCACGTGCTTTCCTAGGTTCATAGCCTGGAGCTTACTCAGGAGCTCTGTGTTTTTTCCTAAAATAACAAC